>JAUILB010000271.1 GCA_030432815.1 Alphaproteobacteria bacterium
TTAAATTTTCCCTGAATATCCTTTAGCATTTATTTTCCCCAATTTGTCTTGCCTTTTCAACTTCCTTTATCAGGTCAGAAAGTGGGGGAATGTGATCATCCCGTTCAATCATGGTAGTAACCCTGCCCAATTTGCTGATTGTATATTCATATAAATTCCAGACCTCTTCTATAACGGGGTGATCATGAGTATCTATTATATAGTCTCCATTATTTTCATGACCCGCCAGATGGATTTGATACACACGTTCAGCCGGCATATGATCAATATAGATTTTAGGATCAAATTCATGGTTAAAACCACTTACATAAATGTTATTCACATCAAGCAGAAGTAGACAGTCTGCTTCTTCACATACGGATTTCAGGAATTCCCATTCTTCCATTTCGGAAGCTTTATAGGTCAGGTAGCTAGATACATTTTCAAGCAGTATCTGCCTGCCAAGATAATCCTGAACCTGCCCTATGCGACGAACCAGATGTTTTAATGTTTCTTCGTTATACGGAAGCGGCACAAGATCATGTGTATTGTGCCCCCCATGACTGGTCCAGCATAAATGATCGGATATCCATGCCGGGTCAACACGTTTGGCCAGAGTTTTCAAATCCCGTAAATAGTCCATATTCAGTGGATCTGTTGAACCTATACTCAAAGAAACCCCATGCATCACAAGCGGGTATCGTTCATTCACCTTATCAAGATGATAAAGCTGGCGGCCCCCGGCAACCATATAATTTTCGGATAAAATTTCGAACCAGTCTATAGGTGGATTGCCATTTAAAATTTCCTCGTAATGGTCCGTACGTAAGCCAAGACCATATCCCAGAAATGGTTTTTCTTTTTTCTTTTTGTTCATGTTATCACTATAGCAAAAAAAAGCGGCGACCATCAATTTGATCACCGCTTTTTACTAATATTTATATCTTTACATGCTTTGCGGCTTCATAACTTCGCCACCTTTTTCAGCGCACTCTGCTGCTGACATCATAAGAAACCCTTGTCCTTTGCATGCGCCTTGTCCTTTACAGGCATTTGCTGCAGTCTTACATGCATTTTGCCCTTTACATGCATTTACACCCATGCACTGTACCTGTGCTTCCTGCGCTGTGGCCGGTGCCATTAACGCTGCGCCTGTAAATGCAGCAGCAGCTGCTACTGCTATTGCCATACCTGTTGTTTTTATTGTCTTACTCATGATCCATATCCTTTGTTTGTAGTTAATTTGAAACCTGAATTGCTCCCATGAACAAACCATAACGATACTATTGGAAATGACACACTCAACATTATTCACAAATTCGTGACTATGTTGAATGGTAAGAAGGTTGAGGTTTTAATGTGGCTATAATGTGGCGGCAATAGGTCACTATGGTTAATTTTATATTGCGCAGTTCTTACAATAAGCCTATTTTCAAAAGACAAAAACTAAAACTATAAAAGAGGTCAAAATGGAAGAAAATGTACAACAATATACGGATATGATCGTCGAGCTTGGGACTCAATACGGTCTTAACATCGTATTTGCAATACTCATCCTTATTGTCGGTTTCATGGCCGCCGGATGGGTCAGAAAAATGGTATTAAAAGCTTGTGGCAAAAGTAGTAAAATCGATGATACTCTGGGAGCATTCTTTTCAAGTCTTGCCCGTTACATCGTCATCATATTCACAATTCTTGCGGTACTTGACCGCTTTGGCGTTGAAACAGCGAGCCTGATCGCGATACTCGGTGCCGCATCACTTGCCATTGGTCTTGCATTACAGGGAACACTTAGTAATGTCGCCGCAGGTGTCATGCTGCTTATATTCCGTCCATTCAAAGTCGGTGAGTTTGTTGATGTGGGCGGTCATGCTGGTACGGTAAAGGATCTTGGCCTTTTTGTAACGGAAATGGCAACTGGCGATAACGTTAAAATCATTATTCCAAATAGTCAGGTTTGGGGCGCATCAATTAAAAACTTTTCTGCAAATGAAACACGTCGTGTCGATTTGGTCATCGGTATCAGCTACGATGATGACATTGATCATGCGATGGCAGAACTTAAAAAAATTATTGCTGCTGAAAGTCGGGCATTAAGCGATCCTGCTTCACAAATATTTGTCGGAGAACTCGGTGCAAGCTCAGTTGATATCGGGGTGCGTGTATGGGTAAAAAGCGGTGATTACTGGGGTGTGCGCTGGGATCTCACCAAGGCTATTAAACAGCATTTCGACAAAAATGATCTTAACTTTCCTTACCCACAACAGGACGTACATATCGTATCAAATGTTAGTTAAGGAAGCTTTTGGCAAACTTTATTGAAAATCAGTTAAAGCAGAAAGAAAGCCTCTTTTGGAAATTACAGATCGCGGGTTGGCTTGCATTTGGTGCCGCCCGCGCTCTTAGTTTATATGCAGATGGCGAAGATTTCATTTTCCAGATAACCGTAGCCACGTCTGTTGTCAGTGGTTTTATCATTACGGTTCTGATGCGGCTTATATACCGCAAACTCAGAAACAGTGATATTCCGGCTTCAACTTTAATACTTTCGGTAATCACCTGTATCGTCGTTGCTGCGCTTATTCTTAGTGCAATCGACACATGGATCGTTCTTCAGACTTTTTTTATCGATGTTCAGTTATACGAATTTCTGGCCGGACGGGCACTTTACGATGTTTTTGTCCTGATGATCTGGACCAGTGCCTATTTCATTGCCAACTATCATTTTCTGTTACTGGAACAAAAAGAAATGTATCTACAAGCGGTCGCAGAAGCCCATAAATCGCAACTGCAGATGCTAAGATATCAGATAAACCCGCATTTTCTGTTTAATACGCTTAACGCTATTTCAACACTTGTGCTTGATAAACAAACAAAAGAAGCCAATGGCATGCTTACTAAATTAAGTGCGTTCCTGCGGTTCAGCCTGGTTAATCAGCCGGAACAAAAAATAACCATCGATGAAGAGGTTTATGCGCTCTGGCTTTATCTGGATATTGAAAAGGTGCGTTTTGAAGAACGGCTGACAATCGATTTTGATATTGCGGATGATGCCAAAAAAGCCTTGATTCCGAGCCTGCTTTTACAGCCACTTGTCGAAAATGCTGTTAAATATGCGATCGCCCCCATGGAAGATGGCGGCACCATTTCGCTTAATGTTCACCGGGCATGGGACCGGTTAAAAATTAAAATGACCGACACAGGACCGGGGCTCTCCGATACACCGAGGGCGCATAAATTTAATGAAAATTCCAGCGGGGTTGGCCTGGCTAACACCAAAAACAGACTTTTTCAGCTTTATGGTACCAACCATAAGATTGCCATTGAAAACCGCAAAGAAGGCGGACTGGAAATAAATATAGAAATCCCTTTTGAAACGAGTGAGGATCTACACCATGGCGAATAAAACCATTAAAACATTACTGGTTGATGATGAACCGCTTGCGCTAAAGGGGCTTAGGTTGCGACTTGAAAATTTTGATGATGTGGAAATTGTCGGCACCGCATCAAACGGACGTGACGCAATCAAAAAAATCCGTGCCGAGAAACCGGCACTTGTATTTCTTGATATTCAAATGCCGGGGCTTGACGGGTTTGATGTGGTCAAGGCACTTGCATATGAAGAACTGCCCATAATCGTTTTTGCCACCGCTTTTGACCAATACGCAATCAAGGCTTTTGAAACCCATGCATCGGATTATCTTTTAAAACCCATTGATGAAGACCGTCTTGAACAAACGATCATCAAGGTGCGAGAACAAATTGCCGAACATATCGCTATTGAACAAAATGCCAAATTGATCGATTTGATCCGTTCACTCGACAGCCCCCCGGAAATTGAACTTTCCGAAATAATCACGGCCGATGACATTACGAACAAAAAACAGTTTGAAAGCCATTTTAACATCAAAGACCGCGGTGAAATCACCCGCGTGGATGTCAGCACCATTCAATGGATTGACGCCGCTGGTGATTATATGTGCCTGCATACGTCTGATAAAACCCATATTTTGCGTGAAACCATGAAAAATATGGATAAAAGGCTTGACCCGGATGTGTTTAAACGCATTCACCGCTCAACCATCGTTAATATTCAGATGATCGAAAAATTACAACCTGCCGCAGGGGGGAAATATATAATCACCCTGACCAACGGGTCCGAGCTCCAGGCCAGCCGTAATTACCGCGACGCCATCAGCCAGTTTCTGTAGTACTC
>JAUILB010000272.1 GCA_030432815.1 Alphaproteobacteria bacterium
CCGCCACCGGAACCAACCGTGTCCATACCCGTGGGCCAATATGATCATATCAACGGCGCCACATACCGCCAGATCGGCGAATGGTCCCGTGTGCGGCATTTGACACAGGGCATGGGACGCTGGCATGACGCCGCCCCGGAAGACGCACATTTACACCGCCTACGCTGCGAACTTGATATTCCTATACAGGAAGATGATATATTCGATGGCCTTCCCAAGACGCTGGCCGATTTGGCAGAAATTGTAACAATAAATGGTGTGGGCGAATATTTAAAACAAGCCGATATTCATTTAAAAGAGGCAATATCTGCATTTCCTGATCGCGAAAAAATTCTTGCTAACCTGACGCTGGCCAATGCGAACTTTGATGCAATAATGGAACGTCTATCCATTATACCAATGAGCGCAGTTGAAGACTGGATTCACAAACTTAATTTAAAAAGAAGGCAGCTCAGAACAGCCATTTTTGAAACTTCCGGATTGCAAGCTCATCTTTCCTGGGAAAGTAACTTTACCAGCCCAGGTCAGGAACTATCTGGAAAAATATCCCTTTATAACGCTGGTGCTCAGAACATTTCAGCAACAGGACTGGCTATTTTTGGTACGGATACAACTACCCCTGAATTTATTGATGTTTCGAATATCACGCTTAATCCCGGAGAATTAAAGGAAATTAGTTTTTCATACAACGTATTGGAAAGTTCGGAGTACCATCATCCCCTGAATAAAAATTACGATCCATTTAATAATATTGAGAATTTCTCATGTTATTTTGGTGCTGGTATGGGAACAACCCAGTTACTCCCACCTAACCCCGTCCTTGTTGTGCCGCCGGTGAATTTAAGCTGGGAAGCAAGCGGCTTGTTTTATAACCGGCTGACCGATGGTGACCCGGTACAAGCGACTTTAAGCGTCGATAAATTCACTGAAATTGCATCCGATGTTGAAATCGGTCTTGATGCGCCGGATGGCTGGACGGTCATGCCGCCAAAATACACCATACCGGCGGGCACACTGCCCGGTTCATCAAAATATAAATTTGTTATTTCCGGCCCTACGGGTGGTAGCCGGATTGAAATGACGCCCTATGCGATATGTGATGGCAAACGGGTCGAAGAAAATGTCCTGATGATGGATTATGCGCATATCCGCAACACATGCAAAGTGGTACCCGCAACACTGGCGGTGCAACCCATTGATCTTGAAATCCCCGCGCGCCTGAATGTGGGATATGTGGACCGCGGGTCAGACCGGGTTTATTTCTGGCTGCAGCGCTTTGGCGTTAATGTTACGATGCTGAGCGTTGATGATTTAAAAACCCAGAATTTAAGCCAATATGACACGATTGTGATCGGCATTCGTGCCTTTGCGGCGGATCTGACGGCGACAAGTCCCTTTTTACGGGATTATGTGGAAAATGGCGGTAATCTCGTCACCCAATATAACCGAACAGACGATGACTGGAACAACGAAACAACCCCGCCCCGGCCAATTACCATTGGTACACCATCCTTCCGTTGGCGGATTACAGACCCGGATGCGGTTGTAACCCATTTGAAACCGGATCATCATTTGCTTAATGCGCCCAATAAAATTGATGAAGCGGACTGGCAAAACTGGCATCAGGAACGGGGACTTTATTTTCCCATGGCCGCATCACCGGAATATGAATTCCTGCTCAGCATGTCCGATCACGGCAAAACCCCGCTTGAGGGGGCACTTATCAGCGCATCTATCGGAAATGGTTGGCATCATCACTGCTCACTGATCCTGCATCATCAGCTTGAACATCAGGTGCCGGGTGCCGCACGGCTTCTTGCCAACCTGATTACGCCACCGGATTGGAAGTGAAATTCATTTTCTTCTGACATAATTATTTCATTTTGACGGCGGCGATATTATGGCTATCATTCCAATAATCACTTGGGATGACATACAACCGTAATATAGGTGAGTTATTATGAACAAAATCAATAATATATTGATAATATTTATGTTTATTTATTCAAATGCGTTTGCTGCTGAAAACCGTATTGATGGTTTAAGACCTGATGCACCGACGTTAGCGAATCCCGGAAACCATAATATCGGGGTTCGCACAGTTACCCTTTATCATAAAAATCAACTGGATGCCGCAAATGTGGGCGAAGACGGCCCACTACCACGTTATGACCGCCCGCTTACCGTTGAAATCTGGTATCCGGCCAATACATTTGAAAGTGGTGGTTCCTATAACAATGTATACTTGCGTGATGCAAAAACACAGGTCACCCTTTACGGTAAAGCCGTTCGGGACGAAAAACCGCTTAAGGCAAATACCCCTTACCCGCTTGTAGTTATTTCACATGGTTATCCTGGAAACCGGCTTCTTATGAGCCATTTTGGTGAAAATCTTGCCTCAAAAGGATATGTTGTAGTTTCCATTGATCATACGGACAGCATGTATCAGGACGCCGGTGCTTTCGCCAGCACCCTTTATAACCGGCCACGGGATCAGCTTTTTATCCTTAGTGAAATGAAGCGCCTGAATGCGGATGAAAACCATTTCCTTTATGGAATGGTGGATGCGGATAATGCAGGGCTTATGGGGTATTCCATGGGCGGGTATGGCGCTCTTATTACCGCAGGTGCCGGTATTACGGAAGAAGTCGTAAATACAGAAAGTATTTCACCGCAAGGGATATTAAAACCGCTGCTTGAAGGCACCAATGAGCATAAGAAACTTGTCGGATCATCGCTCAATTATAAAGCGGTGATCGCATTTGCACCATGGGGTATGGAACGCGGCTTCTGGAGTGATACGGCACTGGCTAGCATTGACCTTCCCATGATGTTTATCACCGGTAGCGAAGATGACACATCGGGCTATGAAACCGGTACCAGAGCCATATATGAAAAAACAACCGGAACAGACCGCTATTTGCTGACATTTGCAAGTGCGGGCCATAATGCCATCGCACCGATCCCCGCACCAACAGAATCATGGGATGCCTTATATAATGATGGTGAAAATATCGCCTATACACATTACACAGATATGGTTTGGGACAGCGTCCGCGCAAATAATATCGCTCAGCATTTTGTAACCGCGTATTTCGGAAAATATTTAAAAGACGATGATGCAACTGGAAGTTACCTTGATTTAACCCCGGACGGGAATACCGCCAACCGCGAAAACCCATGGACAGGTTTTAAGAGCGGCACCACAAAGGGATTGAAACTGGAATTTTTACCAAAAAAATAAATAAAGTTTTAAATAGTTGTTAACACATTATTAACTCTTTTTACTTGCACAACTTAAAGTGCATTCTTACCATAATTGATTAGTAAAGTGATTCTAAACAATTTTGGGGGAGAAGTTATGCCTAAATTATCCGCGAAATCCGCAAGCGTTAATAAATCTAAAAAAATAAAACAATCATCCATCACAATGACACTACTGCCTCTTGCCGCATGTGGAGGTGGTGGTGGAGGCGGTGGTGGCGGTGGCAACACTGCTCCCCCTGCTCCTACGCCTCCCGCTGAATTTGTAGAGAATCCCGCAGGAGTATTTATTGCCCGTGATGATCGGGATACAACCCTAAACCAGAGTACTGCAACTGATGATTTGACCGTAACCGGTAAAGGTGGGGATGATATAATTCATACCGGTTCTGGTGCTGATACTATAGCAAGTGGAAGCGGCGATGATAAAATTCGCGCTGGCGAAGGAATAGATACAATCAATGCTGGTTCCGGGAATGACGCAATTGTCATCGTCGGGACGACTACAGCCGGTCAGTACACCAATGCATCAATTACAAATTCTGGGGGATCCGGTACTGACCTTTCCAGCCTCATTAGCCTAGCAAATCTAAATGGTCGTGCCACAAGCGAGGTTGAAGCTGGTGAAACTATTGACGGTGGGATTGGTATCAACACACTTTTCATCTACGGAACAGTAGACCTGACAGGAGTAACACTGAACAATGTAACAGTGCTTGTGGTAAATTCGGACGTCACTCTTACAGCCGAACAAATTGCCGCCTTCACAACAGTCGACGGTGATGGAAATTCAGTAATTAATATTGAAGTTCCCCCGGGGTCACCTGATAATTTTATTCTTGATCTTAATCTGATTAATGTTGGTGATATTGCTGCTATTAATATTGATGGCAATATAACCATAGCCATTAGCAATGAAAATGATATAGCA
>JAUILB010000273.1 GCA_030432815.1 Alphaproteobacteria bacterium
ATGCACCGCCGCCTGATGGCAATATACTTCACCCTTATAAGGGTAAACTGGAATAAAGGGCAAAAATAAGCTATAATCAATCTTTCTGATTAGTTTCTGTTATTGATTGGGGTTATGAGAAAAGTTTTCCAGATTATAATTCTTTTGCTGCTTACGGCCTGCCAGACCGGGACAGGACAGATCGGTGAAAATTATACCTCATATGTAACGGGTAATGAATTCAACCAAATTGAAAAATTAAAAAAATGGCAGACGCCCACCTATTATTATAGTGCTGCGCTTAAGCGGGATGTTGAACATGTGGTGGCAAGGGGATATATTGTTCTGGGTTCTTCGCGTTTTAGCGATACGGCGTTTTCATTGGGACATGCTGCAAATCAGGCGGTAAAAATCGGTGCAACACACGTCATATACGGGGAAGCAGATAATTTTACCGGTCAATCAAAGATAAATTCCAATCAACATAATTATCCCGTAGCCGGGCTCTTAGGATTTGCATCCGCACCACCCCTAAGCGGGATTGATATCGATAATATTATGACCGGGGGCAATAGTAATAATAGCAGCACTTACCAGCAATATTATTATGATAATGGATCACCGAGCCTTGGCATAATACGTCATTTTGAAAGTTATTTTTTCGCTAAATCAATTAATCACTATGTGGATTTTGGGCTTTCTATTGAAGATTATGCCGAAGCAGGAGCAAAGATCACAAACGTTAGGGAAGGCTCTGTATCTGATGCTTTGGGGCTACAGAAAAATGATATTATAACCGCCATTAATGGGCAGGAAATAAGTGATTCTGCGCATGCGGCAGGCATCCTTGAAAATATTGATGAGCTAAGCGAACAAACATCGCTTTTTATTACCAGAAACGGTGGTCAGTCCATCGCCATTATACCAGCCGTTTTTGAAAATTAACCACCCTAAAATAGGAATTTGCCTTTAGCGCAAAGAGGGTTTACACTACGCCTCATAAAAAAAATCACAGGATGTATGAGAGGCCTTCAAATGATCATTGGGAAAAAGAAATCTTCGCAATTAGCAAATATTGTGTTTGCCATTGCTGTTTTGGCGGGTATCGCCGTTCTCGTCATGCTTTTTGGTGCCAGTTTGGGCCTTTGGGAGCCAATTGACGGGTTCAGATATTACCGTGGATGGTACCAGAATATCGGTTATGTGGTCTGCGGGCTATCGGTTCTGACACTTATATTTCTTATAACCAAAAAACATCTTGCCGGTAAAAAGAAAGCCTTTATTTCGCTGCTTATCGGGCTTGGTATTTTATGGCCAATGATTTCTTCCTTTATTGGTGACAGTGTAAGTTACCCCCCTATCCATGACATAACCACTGATACAGTGAACCCGCCACAGTTTATGACGCTTACCGATGACCGTCCGGGCGCGAGAAATTCCCTAGATTATGCAACGAAAGAGGGATATGCAGAACAGCAACTTGAAGCCTATCCTGATATCGTGCCGATCATGAGTACGCTTAGCCCTGATGATGCCTACAGCAAAGCGCTTAGAGTTGGGGAGGCAATGGGCTGGGAAATTGTAAGTTCAGATCCCGCTGCAAGACGTTTTGAAGGCACTGCAAGAACCCCTATTTTCCGTTTTGTGGATGATACAGTGGTTGTCGTTTCTCCAGCACCAAATGGAAGCCGCATTGATATTCGCAGTGTATCCCGCGTTGGCCGTGGGGACATTGGTGTTAATGCCAAACGGATCAGAGAGTTTATAAGCCTGTTCAATCAGTAAATAAGCCTTGTTTTTGCCGTAAAAAAGGGTGAAAACAGCATCATGAATGCATTTATTTTCAAATCAGCCAGATATGATGAAGCAGAATGTTCCGTTCTGCTTGATTATGCCTATGAGAATGGCCCCACATTCAGGGAAGTGATCCAGTTTCCCGGTGCAAAATCACCCTTGAATGATGAAGAAAAAAGAGCGCTTGATAAATGTATCCACGGCCTTCATATGGCTGCCGGTATTAGTTACTATAAAGCATTCTGTCCGGAAAATATCCATCTTGAGATTGCCCCTCTAACCAAGGAAGATGCAGATTTTTTCTATAAATTCTATCTTTTCGGGCTGGGGGAATTTGCGGCTCAAAATGATATTGACCTGCGCCATGTGATCAATTTTCCTGTGGGATCAAACCATCATTTAAGGGCAAGCCGTATCAAACTGCCTGAAAAAAGCGTGGTGCCCATCGGCGGCGGCAAGGATAGCATTGTATCCCTTGAAGCGATGAAGCAGGCGGGCCATCCGCACCGCATGATAGCGATCAATGCTGGAAAACCGATTTTGGATGTAATGAATGTGGCAGGAGCAGAAAACGCCATACACATCAAAAGAAATCTTGATCCAAAGCTTTTTGAGCTTAATGAAAAAGGGGCTATGAACGGCCATGTGCCAATCACGGGCATTCTGTCTTTTATCATGACGTGTGGTGCTATTCTTTACGGTTATGACAGCGTTATCATGTCAAATGAAGGATCGGCAAGCGAAGGCAATATGGAATTTGCCGGGATTGAAGTAAATCATCAATATAGCAAATCATTGGAATTTGAGCTGGGCTTTGAAAGCTTTATCCGGGAAACCGCACTTGAAAATTTCAAATATTTTTCGCTGCTGCGCCCCCTTAACGAAACCGGTATTGCCGCACTTTTTTCAAAGGAGGAAAAATATTTTCCCCACTTTAAAAGCTGCAACCGCAATTTTCATATTGATGAAGGCGTGCGAAAATACGGCTGGTGCTGCAATTGTCCCAAATGCCAGTTCGTGTTTCTTGCTCTTTCCCCGTTTATTGCCCGTGAAAAGCTGATTTCCATTTTTGGAAAAAACATGTTTGATGATGAAAAACAGGAAGACGGCTTTCGTGAACTATGTGGTCTTAAGGGGCACAAACCATTTGAATGTGTGGGGGAAATAGAAGAATGCCAACTTATCATGGCGGCTCTTGGGGGTACTGAATGGGCTAATGATTTACTGGTCAGGAAGCTTGGTGCAGAGCTTCATGTCCGAAAACTAAGCATCGAAGAGCTCAAGAAGGAAGCACTGACATTCAAATATGACCATAATATTCCCGAAAACTTTCTGGACCATCTCAATGAACTTATCCACGCTTCAAAATAAACGCATCGCCATTTGGGGTATGGGCCGGGAGGGCACATCCACCCATGCTTTTCTTAAAAAGCATTTTCCGGATAAGAATATTATCATTATCAACCGTGACCAGCCGGAAGGCGTGGAAAACTTCATTCTGGAAGCTGATATTGAAAAACATCTGGATGATTTTGATGTGGTGATCAAATCACCGGGGATCAGCTACTATCACGATATGATCGGTAAAATGCAGGACGCGGGAAAAGAAATTACATCCGCAACCAATATATGGTTTGCATTACCGCGCAAGGGAAAGGTGGTCGCGATCACCGGCAGCAACGGCAAAAGCACGACATGCGCCCTGCTTCATCATATTTTGGTCGGTCTTGGGCTTGATGCTGAACTGGGCGGTAACATCGGCAAACCTCTTCTATCGCTTAGGGATGATGCCGATTATTATGTGGTTGAACTTTCAAGCTATCAGACATGTGATCTTCAGTATGCGCCAGATATTGCCGTGGTCCTTAACCTTCATCAGGAACATTTGCAATGGCACCGCAGCCACGAACAATATTATCATGATAAATGCAATCTGCTGCGCCGCGGTGCGCCGATTAATATCGTAAATGCATCAGAACCACGCCTTGCGGATACTAAAAACAAAACTGTCTTTAACAGCCGTGACGCTATTTATTATGAAGGCGGGATGATCTATAACAGCTATATGCCGGTTGGTGGCAGTGCTAAATTTCCACTGCTTGGTGATCATAATCTGGAAAATCTGTGTGCGGCACTGACCGTTTGCCAGAAACTGGGACTGGTCATCACCGAAGCGCTACGCCAAAGTTATACATACCCGGGGCTGCGGCATCGGTTGCAGGTTGTTGGCCCCATAAACGGGCATTTTTATGTTAATGACAGTATTTCAACCGACCCTGAAGCATCGGTCGCCGCGCTTAAGGCACTGCATGATAAACAGATCACCCTTCTCGCCGGTGGGGAAGACAGGAAGCAGGATTATAGCGCACTGTGCAAACTTATTGACGCAAGTGAAAATGTAAATGTGATCTGTTCCTATAC
>JAUILB010000274.1 GCA_030432815.1 Alphaproteobacteria bacterium
CAGAATATCTTCCTTAAATGTCGTGATTACCCACGCAACCTTCCCCCCACTTAAGCGTAATTTATCCGCCAGTCTGTTTATATTGGGAACAATTTCACGTGCTGTCGGCACTTCGGCAGCCATACCGGGTTCAAGGAAATATTTCTGCATATCAATGACCAGTAATGCCGTTTTACGCGGATCAATATTTTCAAATGCATGAAGACGGCCACCCCGCCGTTCAATTGCCGCCTCTGTTGCTTCTTTGGAAATGTTTATGTTATGCATGGATGAACGATATCCTTTTCAATCCTTCTTGAAAAGCATTAATACTATCAGCCTCATAACTTTAAAAATGGATACACTTAATGACTAATAAAAAATGGGAACATATTAAACAGAGCACCAAAGCGGTTTGGGCGGGTGAAGAAAACAGTTTTTTTGAAGGGGCCGCACAGGTTCCTGTGGTCAATAGTGTATCCTACAATCATGATGATGTTGATGAATGGCTTG
Source organism: Alphaproteobacteria bacterium (assembly GCA_030432815.1). Taxonomy (GTDB): domain Bacteria; phylum Pseudomonadota; class Alphaproteobacteria; order Sphingomonadales; family Emcibacteraceae; genus Pseudemcibacter. Next base: position 493 of record JAUILB010000274.1, read on the forward strand.
ATGTGGCGCTTGGAAAGCGCGAAGGACACATTTACAGTCGCAACACAAACCCCACTGTGGCCGTATTCGAAGAAAAAATGCGTGTGCTTGAAGGCGCGGAAGCCGCCACCAGCTTTGCCACCGGCATGGCTGCCATAAGCGGCACTTTGTTTGCGTTACTATCACCCGGCCAGCGGGTTGTTTCCGTTAAAGATACATATGGCGGCACCAGTGTGGTCTTTATGGAACATCTTCCAAGGTTCAATATTGATGTCACTATGTGCGAAACCCATAATCAGGATGCTATTGAAGCCGAAACATTAAAAGGGTGTGATCTCCTTTATCTTGAAACGCCTACCAATCCGACAATGAAAGTGCTTGATTTAAAAAGACTTATTGCCGCGGGCAAAAAGGTTGGCGCAACTGTGGTGGTGGATAACACATTTGCCACGCCTATTAATCAAAACCCGCTTGCGCTTGGCGCCGATCTTGTTGTCCATAGTGCCACAAAATTCATCGGTGGTCATTCCGATGCACTTGGCGGCGTGGTTTGCGGCTCAAAAGACCTTATCGATAAATTATATGGGTTTCGGGAAATTAATGGTGCAACGCTTGATGCCCATTCTGCATATCTTTTGCTACGCGGATTAAAAACTCTGAAACTGCGCATCGACCAGCAAAATGACAACGCACTTGCACTTGCAAAATATCTTGATGCCCATCCCAAGGTAGAACAGGTTTTTTACCCCGGGCTTGAAAATGACCCCGGACACGAAATTGCCAAAGGACAAATGAGCGGCTTTTCCGGCATGCTCAGCTTTTCACTTAAAGGTGGTTTTGACAAAGTGCGGGAATTCCTGCCACAAATCCGCTTCGCACATCGTGCCGCCCACCTTGGTGGGGTGGAAACCATTATCGGCCCGCCGCGCACCACAAGCCACGTGGAGCTTTCAGAAGCAGACAGGCAAAAGCTGGGTATCCCCGAAAGCCTGATCCGCTGTTCCGTTGGCATTGAAGATATCGAAGATATCATCATAGACTTTGATCAGGCACTTGAGGGATTATAATATCCATTCTGAGAGAAACAATTTGTATAAGTTTTTAAAAACTGCCCTGAATAGAAACCAGCACTTTTACAGGCGTTTTATGAAATTTTTCTGCTCTTCTGGTTAATTCATTAAACCTGATATGGTCACGATAAGTATCAAGAATTGAGCGGCCTGTTGCTCTGTTTTCCTGTGCAACCTCAATACGGGCCTTATGTCCCGGAAGCACTTCATATTCGGCAAAAGCAGATAAATGAGTGCCCGGTTTCCACGGCCAATAATAATTTCTTTCATAGGCAGCATGTTCACTTCGCAGACGAGCTTCGAAGCCATATGATAGTTTAAGTTCCGTTACATCATGACGGAAATTGAATGTAAAACTGTGATCGGATGCCCGGTCGAACTTTCGGCTCAAACCAGTAAATTGGTCAATTACGCGTTTTTTCTCATAAACATATCCTACACTTACAATCGCTTGCGGTATATTCAAGGCACCAAGTCGCAGGTTCGCATTCAGTTTCACACCCTTTGCACTGGCTTTATCAATATTACCTGATTTTGATGAAAAATTCACCTCATCACGCAATGCATCTGTTGGTGGCAGAGCGAAAAATACTTCACTTGAAATCGGGTTACCCATAAAGTCGACATATTCACTAAAATCAACCTTCGCAATATAATCTTTATAATGATGATAAAAAACCTCACCATCGATTGATCCATTATCGTCGGCAAATCTATGTTCGTAGGCAATTGAAAATTCCCAGACCTGTTCCGGTCTGATATTTGTATTGCCCGGTTCAAACTGGTCTGTCCTTTGATCGAAGGAGGTCACAAAATTATTAAAATCGAGCTGACTTACTTTCTTTTCAATGGTCAGACGAACCTGATCCCTTTCTGTATGGTCATACCGTAAATTTACCCGTGGCTTATAATATGTGAAATTGGTGTCACGTCTTTCAACCGTTCCATTTGCAAAATAATTATCAGCGATTATTTTTGAGAATTCGGTGGTCAATGAGCTCTGCAAAACAAGGGTCGGCGCAATATTATAGGTGTGATTGGCAAAAACCTCATACCGGTTTTCTTTAATTCTAACATCATCCGATGTGGTAAGAAGCAGTGAATCTGCCGCTGATGCAGCACGGAAATCATTGAATGTTTTATTAAATGTATTAATTGCTGCTTCACCTCCCCATTCCAATGACTGTTTCTTCCCCAGAGAATGTGTCATTGATCCTCTGAATATTTTTTCCGATTTATCCAGATTGGTAAGCTCTGTGGCATATTGATAGCCGGCAGGGTCAATTTCCCTATGTCGGTCAATTGCTGTATCCTCGGTGCTGTTATTAATCACAAACAATGCTTTGAACCGGCCAAGGTCCGCAAAGTCATGGGTATAATCGCCGCCGATTTCCCATTTGTCATTATCGTCAGTTCGGTCCCATATGGTATGATCAGCTGCAGTTCCCGTTTCAATATGGATTTCCTGATTTTCAGCGTTCGTTGGTTCAAAAAAACCATTCAACCTAAGCTGGGAACTGTCAGAAAAGTTGTAAGCGAGATTGGAATTAAATACATATCCTTTATTCTGTCTTTCGACCGTTACCTCCTTGTCACCGGTTAGCTGGTTAGCAGCATCATAAATAAGTTCATCACGGTCAAAATAAACCAGTTCATTCTTTCGCTCGGCACTGAGCATATATTCCAGCTCACCTAACGTACCGCTTTGGGAAAGCAGAAATTCCGGCGCAAATTTACGGCCGACAACGTAATTTCCGGTAACTTTCCAGAAGGTTGTTGACGTTGTCCCGCCTTCAACAAGTATAATATTTATGACAAGTCCCTGGCTTTGTACATCAAGTCCACTGGTGGCCCCGCGAATAAGTTCAATTCTGCTTACCTGCGCAGCAGATATACGCGATAAAGTGTCATCAATTGAGTTTGCTTTTCCAGCAAGCCTTTTCCCGCCGATCAGAATCTGGTCACCACCGGAGCCAAAACCACGGTCCGCCTGTACGCTTTGACCACCACCTCTATTCTGTTGCCTGTTGCGTTCCAGTATTTCGGGAACACCCGGTATTCGCTGCAGCATATCAAGCAAAGTAACAGGGGAAAATCTTTCAAAATAATCCTTGTTATAGGTCACCGTTGCGGCATTATCTTCAGAAATTTCCTGAGCTAAAAGAATAGAATGGCTGGCAATTACACTCAGCAAACAACGGCTAATAATTTTCAAGATATACCCCTATATTATGCACACTAATAATTAAATGTTATGATATCACATAATACTGCATAAAAATTTTCGTATGTAAACGTTTTATGTTCAAAAATGGACCATGATTAGAAACAGATAGCACAAATGAGTAATCAATCTGCATGTTCAGATTATCCATCACCTTTCCAGCTTAGCTTTTAGTCTTGCCAGCGTGCTATCCCACTGTGCTTCAATGCTTTCAATTGCCTGCCGGATTTCGGATAGGCTTTCTATTTTTAATTCATATAAGATTTCTCTACCGGCTTTTTCACTTCTGACGAGCCCCACATTCTCAAGAATTTTCAAATGTTTGGTAACTGCCTGACGGGTTAGTTCCAAGCCAGCGGTTAATTCAGTTATTGATCTTTTGCTCCCATCAACAAGGTTTATAACAAGTCCAAGTCGGGTACTG
>JAUILB010000275.1 GCA_030432815.1 Alphaproteobacteria bacterium
TTGTGGCGGGTGTTTCGCGCACAACTGTCAAAGATAATGTGACCATTAATAATCTACTGCCCGGACCGTTTGAAACGGACCGCATCGCAGAAGTAATTGCCGGTGAAGCAAAGGCAAAAGGTATAAGTGAGGATGAGGCCCGCGCAGGACGGATGGCCGCGAACCCGTCAGGCCGCTTTGGAAGACCGGAAGAATTTGGGGCGGCCTGTGGTTGGCTCTGTTCAGCAAATGCAGGGTTTGTTACAGGACAAAATATCCTTCTCGATGGGGGTGCTTTCCCAGGTGTAATATAAAATCTGTGCAAATGGCTTACGAAAGATTGTTGTGAAAAATTAAACCAGCTTCGCCAAAAAGGGTTTCGGCAATAAGCGTAAATTTTACAAGATCCTCCAATCTTGCTATTATTTCCTTGATTTATAGAGGGAGGGCGACATGACTGACGCAACACGGGAACAATATCTTAAACTGGCACTAAAACTATTTGGTATTATTTTTCTTCTGGTTTATCCGCTTGGAATGATCTGGCCTGCGGGCTGGGTCTGGCATGGCGGCGGAGGCGAATATTATTTACAGATGATTTGTGGTGTTTACTTTGTGCTGGGTGTTTATCTCATAAAAGCAGCGAAAAACCCTGCTGAGCATTTAAGCCTTATATCTTTTACCATCTGGTCAAGCATTGTTCATGGCGGTATTATGGCCGCACAGGCATTGATGGATGAACATGAAATGGGGCACATGGTGGGTGATGTGCCGGCGCTGTTTCTTGTTGCGGCGGTTCTCTGGTATTTATCGCCTAAAAAAGCAGCCGCCTAAACATACACTGGCTCTATCTGCTATTTGTGTTTTTTATTGTTTCATTTATAGTTCTTAAGTGAAACAAGAGAAACTCAATGTCAGATCGCAGATCATTTTTAAAATATATGATTGGCGGTGCTTCTACCCCGGGGGCACCGACATTTACCCGTGATTATTATACAGAGCTGGGCATAAAACCTTTTATCAATGCCATTGGCCCATATTCATCGCTAGGCGGCGAAGAAATGTGGCCCGAAGTTATCGAAGCCATGGATTATGCGGTTCAAAACAAGGCGGACATGGAAGAACTTCATGACGCGGTAGGAAAAAGGATTGCTGAACTGGTAGGCTGCGAATATGCCTGCGTAACGGCGGGCGCGGCGTCCGCCATTACACTTGCGGTAGCCGGCTCTATGTCGGGGTTGGATCCGGATATTATTCATACGCTTCCCCACCCACCAGCAGGGACAAAAAACGAAGTGATCCTTCAAGCATCGCACCAGTATCTTTATGACAGGGCGCTCAGGGTTCCCGGTGCGAAGCTTGTCTTTGTGGATAGTGAAGAAGATCTTCGTGCGGCTATCGGTTCTAAAACGGCAATGATGTTTTATGTCCGCAAAATGACGGGTCAGATTTCCTTGGAACGTTGGATAGAATTGGCAAAAGAATATGATATTCCCACCCTGTGTGATGCGGCGACCACAGTCCCGCCAATCAAATATTTACTTGATACGCTAAAGCTTGGTTTTGATCTTTGCTGTTTTTCCGGTGGTAAGGGTCTGCGCGGCCCCTATAGCGCAGGGCTGCTTCTTGGCCGTAAGGATTTGATTGATGCCGCAAAAGCGAATGGTTCACCAAATCATAGAGCAGTTGGCCGTTCTATGAAAGTGGCACCTGAAGAATATCTTGGCATGATGGTCGCGGTTGAAACGGCCCTTAAACATGACGAAACGGCGGATATGGCTCTTTATGAAAGACTTACAAATTATATAGCGACAGAAATAAACACTCTTGAAGGTGTAACCGCAGAAGTAAGGGTCGCGGACATTCAGGGCATGGAGCCATATGTTAATGTGGAGTGGGACCAGAATATTTACAAAATAAGCAAGGATGATGCAAAACTGGCACTTAGAAACGGGGATCCCTGTATTGAATTAAGAGCTATGTTTTTATCCTTTGGCGAACTTCATATTACCGCCCATATGCTAAAACCGGACGAAGAAAAAATTGTTGCCCGCCGGATGATTGAAGTGCTTCAGGACAGCAAAACGGGGGCAATGCAATGACAACGAGGCGATCTTTTCTAAAATCTGCGGCCCTTGCCTATCCTGCTTGCGGGTTACTCTCCAATACGGCAAAGGCACAAGGGACTTATGTTGCCCCGACCAACTTCTCGCGCGATTATTTTAAGGAAATTGGTGTCAGGCCTTTCATCAATGCGGCTGGGGGGTATTCTGCTTTTGGGGGCGCGCGTATGCGCCCGGAAGTGGCGGAGGCTATTCGTTACGGCACCTATAACAAAGCCAAGGTCGACGACCTTCATAATGCAGTTGGAAAAAGAATCGCTGAAATGGCAGGGTGTGAAGCGGCAATGGTCACATCCGGGGCGACAGCATCAATGGTGCTTGCCACTGCTGCCGCCATGACCATGGGGGATCAGGAAAAAATCGAACAGCTACCGGATACAACGGGCCTTAAGAATGAAGTGATTATTCAGAAAAATCACCGCTATACATATGACCGTGCGCTGATCGCCGCAGGGGCCATTTTGGTGGAAGTTGCCAGTGAAGAGGAGCTATTATCTGCCATAGGTACCAGAACTGCCATGATGTTCTGGCTTCTGGCCAATCATAACCCGGCAGGTGATAATATCCCTATGACCCGTTACCTTGAAATTGCAACAGAAAGCAAAATTCCGACCTTTCTGGATGGTGCGACGATGACCCCGCCGGCAAGCAATGTGATTGATGCCTGCAATATGGGGTTTGATCTGGTCGGTTTTTCGGGAGGTAAGGGGTTAAGGGGTCCTTATAGTGCAGGGCTTCTTCTTGGTAAAGGTGATCTTATTTCTTATGCCCGGGCTAACAGCTCACCCAATTCAAGATCCCTTGGTCGGGGAATGAAGGTCGCACCTGAAGAATATCTTGGCATGATGGTGGCATTTGAAACCGCCCTTAATATTGATGAAGCAGAAGATTTTAAAAGAAAACGGGAAATTTTCGCCCGGATGATGAACGAGATCACGCCCATACCCGGTCTAAAAGCAGAAGTTATTGTTGATGAGGGAATGGTCAATGAGCTTTACCTTGATCTTGAATGGGACCCGCTGCAGGTAAAAATAAGCATTGATGAATTTATTGAAGCTCTTAGGAATGGTTCTCCTTCGATTGAAATACGCATGCTTAAATTTTCTGGTGGACGGGTTCATATTTCTTCGACGGTTCTTGCAGAAGGGCAGGAAATAATGGTTGGACGAAGGATCCGGGAAATATTAAGCGCGAGTATTTAACCAATGATTGTTAAAAGGCTGTTGTTATCCTTTCTGTTGCTTTTCTCAGTGGGAAATTCCGTTCATGCGGATCAGAATGATTTTGGAAATGCGGATACGGCGGTTCCTGCTCTTTCCCAGTTTGAATATATGCGCGGCATTTGGGATGTGACAATTCATATGGCGCAGGAAGATGGTACATTCATACAAACGGAAAATAAAGCAACGGTTCGTGCTTTTTATCATCCTGACGGGCGCAGCTTTCAGACAATATTTTCCACGACGGCCGGCGGGTTTACCACGGATATCAGAACCTACAATATAGAAGTAGAAAAATGGCAAATTCTTTTTATGAATGCCCGTGCGCAAAGATGGCATAAATTTGAAGCAGAAATGGTTGATGATACCATGCAGACATTTGTAGAAGGGGGCTATAGCGGATCGGAGCCATTTGATATCAAAATCATTGATAAAAATATAGACGAGCAAAAATTCACCAAAGAAGTTTACCGCCGCGCAAAAGGGGAACAGAACTGGCGAAAAATATATATAATGGAATATGTAAAAAAGCCTGCCACCAATTAGCAGCAGGCTTTTTTTATTTTAGGGGATTACCGGAAGTATCAGATAAGATGGATGTTCAGCAGAATGATGAATTGTGTTATGGGCAATCACACCTTCTTCCTCATCATAGTTGTTTCCACCGGTATTCAGGTTTCGGACAAATTTTGGAAAGTTTGATGATGTTATTTCAACTCGAATGCGATGGCCGCGCTGAAATTCGATGCTGGTGGTCATTGGGGTAAAGTCAATTTCATAAACTTCCCCTTCCTCCATCATCACCTGTTTATCA
>JAUILB010000008.1 GCA_030432815.1 Alphaproteobacteria bacterium
TTTTCCCTGAAGTTGTCTTGCGGTTGCAATTCCTTTTCTTGGGTCTGCGCTACGTGTAACATAAAATGCTGCGTCCTGATGCGGATTTTCTCCGTATCTCAACGTTTGTCGTTTCGCTGCCGTAATATTTAGGCGTTCAGGATAAGCCTCACCAAGCTCACCTGCAAACCAGGATGAGATTGCCGCATCATAAGACGCTGTCCTAGCGAAGGCCTTGGCGGCAAGCTTACGTCTTAATTCTGACGAAGTTGTCCCATTATTTTTACTAATGGAATCCATCACAACTTGATAATCTTCTGCTTCAACAACTACGGTAACAAAAGCATGGTTTTTTGATGCGCTGCGGATCATCGCCGGACCGCCAATATCGATGTTTTCAATGCAGGTCGCGAAATCCGCACCCTTCTCTACTGTTTCTTCAAATGGATAAAGGTTAACCACAAGAAGATCAATTTCCCCAATATCATGCTCCTTCATTGCATTGACATGATCATCATTATCGCGAAGGGCAAGCAGGCCACCGTGAATTTTCGGATGCAGTGTTTTAACACGTCCATCCATCATTTCGGGAAAGCCTGTATGCATTGCCACTTCTTTTACAGGAACACCTGCATCAGATAACATTCTTGCTGATCCCCCTGTGGAAAGAATCTCTATGCCTTTTTCACTTAAAAATCTGCCAAAATCCACCAGTCCCGTCTTATCAGAAACCGATAACAATGCCCTTTTTATTGGCGAACCCGCTATATCATTCATTCACTGTCTCTTTAAATGTAATCGTAAAATATCCCAACGGCGTGTTAGTATATTTTATAGGCATAAGCAAGAAATTTATCCTTTTTTAAGGGCCCACTTTACCGTTGTTATGTTACTCCCCGTTCTGCCCATAAGCACGATCTGCTTGCATGGTGAAATTTTACCCGCTTCACCAAAATATATGCTTTCTTCAATGGCAATAGTCGCACCGCTTTGGCGGAATTGCCAGGTTTCACCGTTTGCCAGTCCAAGGTAGACCATATTTCCATCTGTGCTTAATGTAACTGATACATTCGGGTGCAAATGAAACCGTACGTCAAACGGGAGTCTGTCATTATTTGTCGGCTGTGCCTTGGTTTCAAGGATGTCTTCTCCCCTCACATCATTTCCGGCCGCATCCATATAGATCAGCCGTTTATGAATAATGCCATAACGCGGCAAATAACCGTCATGTTCAGATTCAATTAAACTGTGGCCATCCTGCTCAAATTTTTGCATCACCATATTGGTAATGCCTGCCCCTATAAGGCCATCGGGCCCAATCTGGCTACTGTTTCGGCCATCCAGAACCAATGTCGAATGAGCAGCGGAGCCGCGACAATGAACGATAAGTTCTTCGCTGAATTTTCTGGGAACGAAGGAAGCATCACCGCAATTAACAATCAGCCTTTCATCACCCCGGCTCATTTCAAATGAATGCGTACCGGCGTGACCCTTCGCACTTAATTCGAGTTCCGCAGGTGGTGCAATATCGGCAATAATGACCGTCTTGCCCTTTTCAATCCTGGCAAAGCCCGATTGCTCAAGTTCAACATCTGCGATCTCATTTTTATCCAGCTTGGAAATGGCATTTTTTACATCTTCGTGGTTATAGAGAATTACGCCATTAAACAGTGCCAGCTTGCCATCACCATGGGACATGTGCTTAAGGTTTGATGCCATTTTTCCCAGTGCATCAGATAAATTTTCCGGGGGCTGTTTTTCTAATTCTGTAAAAGACTGACGAAGAATAACAAGCTTCATAAATATATGTAAGAGTTCCTGAGGGTTGCGACTTCTAAGCCCACCATCCGGTAGTATTTCTTTTAAAAGCAGTTGTGAAAGTCTCCTGCTGCCCTCTTTTAACCAGTCTTCACCTTTGGGTATATAAAGCCCGGCAATTATCAGACCAATAACTGCTTTTAAACCATTTGGCCCTTCAGGAAGTTCAGAGGTTTGCTTCATAAGATGCCGGGCACTTCTAGCCAAAGAATCCAGTACACGCCCCCTGTAGACAACATCAATGGAATCAAGAACAAGCGGCGTATATACAAGCCAGTTTATCAGCCGTTCCCCGACAATGTCCGGTCGCCAGGGGATTTCGTCCCATTGTGTATTTTGCTCAATCCAGCCTTCGACAAGCTCCTGTGCTCTTTTTTTTGCAATACTCTGGTCAACAGCCTGATTAACGTCAGCCAGCCAATTGAAAGAATGTAAATATTCCAGCCAATGCTTATCAATATCCGTTGAATGCCAAATGGCTTTATCCGGCCAGATATCCTGTGCTTCATCATTATTTTCAAGCGGATGTCCACCGCCAATGATTTTGCCACAAACCATCTGCGTACCGGAGCGTACCGACCCGCGCCAAATATCCGGAGGAGTCCCCAAAAGATTTAACGGCTTATCGCCCCTTAACGTCAAATCATGAATCAGTTTACTATGTTTCGCTCTGTCCACTGCTTTAGCCAGTGGGTTCGATGGTTTTCTGCTGGATGATGTAACTGGATTTCGGCGAAACTGAACCATTAACAACTTTTCTCCACTATGATCGACTGACTGTCAGGAGCATATCATAGCCCAATTTAAAAAAAACAATAATAAATGTTTAGCGCGCAATCCATTTACCGGGCGGCAAGCGCAGCAATATTTTCTGCATACTTCTCTGGACCACCCGCAAATGTGGCTGTGCCCGCAACCAATACATCTGCGCCGGCTTCGATTATTGATTTGGCAGTTTCCCTATTGACACCGCCATCAACCTGCAAATCTATATTTCGACCCTGTTTTTCTATAAGGGCACGTGTCTGTCTGATCTTATCAAGTGAAGCAGGGATAAATTTTTGTCCGCCAAAACCAGGGTTTACACTCATGATCAGAACAAGATCAACAAGTTCCATCACATGCTCTATAGCGTTAACCGGAGTTGCCGGGTTAAGGGAAATACCCGCTTTTTTGCCAAGTGATTTTATAAATTGCAGCGTACGGTGATAATGTGGTGTTGCTTCCGCATGAACCGTTATAATATCTGCGCCAGCGTTGGCGAATGCCTCTACAAAAGGATCAACTGGCGCAATCATTAAATGAACATCAAATATTTTATCGCTATGCGGTCTTATGGCCTTCACCACATCAGGGCCAATTGTTATGTTCGGCACAAAATGACCATCCATCACATCAACATGAATATAATCTGCACCCGCTTTTGAAATAGCTTCTACTTCTTCACCCAACTTTGCGAAATCTGCCGATAAAATTGATGGAGCTATTTTAACATGTGATGTCATTTACTAACCTTTATCCTTTATAAGACGTGAAATAAAAAATCCGTCCATTCCGCCATTAAAATAATGTGGCAACGTTTGCACATCCCCTGTTTGCAATATTGACTGTTCAAGACCAGGTAATTCGCTAGCACTGATCCCTTTTCGTTTTAATGTGCTGTTGCGCTCCAGTAAAGCATTAATCTGACCCGGCCCTTCTTCGATTTCCATTGAACAGGTGCAGTAAATTAAAGTCCCGCCCGGTGCAAGTAGCTGTGCCGCTTTATCAAGCATCTTTTGCTGTAAAATAGCCAGAGATTTAATTTTATCCTCTCGATAGCTCCATAAAATTTCCGGATGCCTTCGGATCGTTCCCGTTGAACTACACGGCGCATCTACCAAAATATATTGCCACTGTTTTTTCGGCTCAAACTTGAGTATATCCGTTTCAATGATTTCTGCGTTAAGCGAAAGTCGTCTTAAATTTTCATGAAGTCTTTCAAGTCTTCTTTTGGAAATATCCACCGCCGTAACTTTTAGTCCACTTGCCACAGATTGAAGTGTCTTTCCGCCGGGAGCCGCGCAGATATCCAACAATTTATCACCTTTTCCGGCTCCCAAAAGGTGTGCCGGAAGTTGTGCTGCCAGATCCTGCACCCACCACATGCCATCCTCATATCCCGGTAAGTCTCTGATATTTCCTGCATTTTTTATTCTAAGGCCACCCAGAGGCAGTTTTTCCGCCTTGAGCTTTATTGCCCATTCATCCAATTGCGCCTGCGGTAATAAAGCCAGATCAAGAGGCGCTTCCTGAAGTATTTGATTAATTATTTCTTTAACCGTTTCCTTCCCGTATCTTGTATCCCACCGGTTAAGGATCCACTTGGGAATATTATGCCTGGAATTTCCGTATTTTTTAAGAAGCTCCTCACGCTCCCTGTCCACTTTCCTCAAGACCGCATTTACCGTATTCTTCAGATAACGCAGTTTTTTTCCAATGGATTTATCCATTAGATTTACGGCTGTATTTACGGCTGCATGAGCCGGTATTTCTGTGAATAAAAGCTGACATATACCAAGCCGGAGCACATGGCGAACTGCCGTTTGCGTATTCCCGAGCTTTGTTTTTGTACAGTGGTCAATAATACAGTCAAGTTGTCCCAGATGTCTTATGGTTGTTGTCGTCAAATGACGCATAAACCTTTTATCGACAGGCGATATACCCTTTGAATGTTTATCAAACGCATTCTCAAGGGTCGCACCATTGTCCAGCACCTCTTTTAAAATCAGTAGAGCCTGCTTTCTGTTATCCGCCTGTGGGTTCATATTCAAAATCCAGTGTCCATAGGCCAGTAACACAGTCAGGAAATTTTGCCAAGGTGTTGATTTGCTTTCCCTCTTAATTACTTTATGTTTAAAATGTATATCATGCGAGAATTAGGATTATGAACGAAAAAAATAAAGATAAGGACAAAGTAGAAACCGACGATACCAAAAAGCCAGCTCACCCCTTACCAAAAGAAATTGGCGGAAGAAAAGGGCCCGACCCTGTCCGCTATGGGGACTGGGAAAAGAACGGTATCGCTTCGGATTTTTAAACAATTTTAAATGATAAATTTTTTAATCGAAAATGAACAACAGGTCCGCCTTGGCGTTTTTTTAGGGCTATTGTTTATATTGGCCGGCGCAGAATTTTTCGCTCCCCTGGCGAAACGGAAAACGCCACGACCTTTTCAATGGTTTACCAATATAACGATTGTAATATTGGATAGCTTAGTTTTACGGTTTTTATTTCCCCTTCTTGCTGTTGGTATTGCTCATTACGCATCCGAAACAAATATTGGTTTATTTAATAACATACCCTTAAATGAATGGATTGTCTTTTTCATTTCGCTTTTGTTGCTTGATCTGTTGATTTATGGCCAACATGTGATGATGCATAAGATTCCTTTGCTCTGGAGGCTCCACCGCATGCATCATACGGAACTTGCGCTGGATGTAACATCCGCTGTCCGGTTTCACCCAATTGAAATTATTATATCCATGCTGATCAAAATGGCCTTTGTATTGATTATGGGAATACCTGCGCCAGCTGTTATTGTTTTTGAAATCCTGTTAAACGGGCTCGCGCTATTTAACCATAGTAATCTGAAGTTGGCTTTGCCCATTGAAAAATTCCTTCGGACATTCATAATTACGCCAGAAGTTCACTGGATTCATCATTCCGATATCAGTTCAGAAACAAATAGTAATTTTGGTTTTAATCTTTGCATTTGGGATAAACTGTTTAGAACATATGTGGATAAGCCAACTTTCGACTATCCTGAAATGAGACAGGGCTTAAAGGAATTCGGATTCAGTAAGCCTCTAAACATAATTGAATTATTGGTATCCCCTTTTAAGAACTATCCAATAAAGAAAGACGGATGATAAGGTGAGAGAAAAAGAACTAAGATTGGCCCTTGTTTGTTTTGGTGGTGTTTCACTTGCTATTTATATCCATGGGGTCAGCAAGGAGATCCTTAAACTTGCCCGCGCATCAAAAGCCATTCACGCCAGTGCTGACATTGACCACCCTTCGCGAAAAACTTATATGTATCCCAATGAAAATGTCACCGATATCCCCGATACTGAGCTGATTTATTTTGACATACTAAAAAGTTTTGCGCCGGAACTGGATATTCGGGTAATTATCGACACGATTGCCGGTGCCTCAGCCGGCGGAATGAACAGTGTTTTTCTGGCCCGGGCCATTGCACATGATCTGAACTTTGATCATTTAAGGCATCATTGGCTTATTGAAGCAGATGTTACAAACTTAAAGGGACAGAAAAAAAAGGCCAGTAAATTGGAAAAAATGCTGACCGTTCCCCTGATTAATATATTAAGCGGTAAATTTCTGGGTAAGGGAAACCTGAGCACCAAAGTTCGCGAGAAACTTCCCGCACTACTTAATATATGGGATTTAAAGCCCCCTTTTGATGGTAAACACCTGCTAAAACTTGTTTATAACGGGTTAAAGGCAATGGGTAATGTAAATTACCATTCACTTCTGCCGCGTGGACACAAGCTGGAACTATTTGTCACACTTACGGATTTTTATGGTTACAAAAGATCTATATTGCTCAATGACCCTCCACAAATTTCAGAACTTGAACATCGCCATACTCTTAAATTCAGTTATTTCAAGAAAACATCCGCAGATATATATTCAGTCATAAAAAGTGATTTTGATGATAATGATCTGGCATCCCTTAGTTTTGCCGCACGGGCGACATCCTGCTTTCCTGGCGCGTTTCCACCGGCACAACTTCGCGAAGTGGACCATTTTTTTAAGGAAAAAGGTACCATATGGGAAAATAAAGACGACTTTTTACTTAACAATTTCAAAGAATATAGTCTCGCCGGTGTCAATCCGGAACTCACATCCTTTCTTGATGGTAGTATTTTGAATAACAAACCGTTCGACAAGGCCATTGAAGCAATCCATGATCGACCCGCTTTTCGCGAAGTAAACCGGCGGCTGATTTACATTGACCCTAATCCAGAAAAAATGCGCAGCAAGGCTGCCGGCGCCCCACCCGCCATGCTTAATACGTTAAAAGGGGCACTGTCAGATATTCCCATGAACGAACCAATGCATGACGATCTTCAGGAAATTTACAAGCACAATCAGAAAGTGATAACCATCAAGTCTGTTGTCGATTCTGTTAAGCCCAGCGTGGAAAGACTTGTTTTTGATGTGTCACCAAAAAAATTCCGTAGCAAAACAACCCCGGCCCAGCTTACGGAATGGCGAAATCTGGCAAGTGCGCGCGCCGTAACAGAGGCCGGCTATAGTTATGAAGCCTATGCCCGTCTCAAAATAAGAAGCACTGTTTCCGGTCTTACGAAAATAATTTCTGATATTTGTGAACTCCCGCCGGGTGGTACCGAACGCCGCCGGGTTTTTTCCATACTTCAGTGCTGGGTACTTAAAGATTCAGTTGGAGAAAGCCTTCTTTATGGTGATGTTTCCACCCCAAGCAAATCAGGTCTTTTTGCCTGGACCAGCAGCTTCATCAGAACAACAACAAGCCTGAGCACTCTACCTTACTGGGTCAATTTTATTATTAACTTTGATATCGATTATCAAAAAAGGCGCATTCAGTTTCTGATACAGGATCTTAATAATCAGTACAGCAAATATCCTGATCATGTTGATGAACTGGATGATTGCAAAATGGGTCTTTATAAAATTCTTGAAGAAGTAAAAACTGTTAACGCTGTTGATAAATTGGAAGATCACGAGATAACAGGTCTGAGAAAAACTGTTTCACAATTAATCGATTTTCCCTTCACCGATGATATGACCTGCCAACGAAATCTTGCGCATATCGATAAACATCAGGACGATGTTGCCAGTATGTTAGAAACCCTCTTACCTGTTATCGATCTTGATACTATTCGCCAGGAAACTGATGAACTAATTGCCCATCAAATTAATGACAGCTGGTCCGATGACTTTAAGCGCAATCTGATTACCAGCTATCTTGGATTCGCTTTCTGGGACGTCATCACCTTTTCAATTATGGGCGCAAAATCTCTCGGTGAATTTGACGAAATTCTGGTAAACCGCATTAGCCCGAATGATGATTTATGTCTGAAATCTGATCCTATGGAAATGCCGCTAAAAGGCACAGCGATGCGAAGTTTTGGTGCTTTTTTCAGTCGTGAAGACCGTGAAAATGATTATTTATGGGGTCGCTTAAACGGTGCTGAAAGGTTAATTGACCTGCTGTATAGACAAGCCATGGCAGAGGGAATTACTGACCGTATGCCATTGATGGATCTAAAAAAACGCGCCTTCAATGTCATACTGAATGCTGAAGAAGAACATCTAAAGGAAGTCCCGGAATTATTTAAAAATCTGCGTCAGCGAATTGATCAGCTTTAATATTACATGAAGCCCATTTCAAGACGGGCCGCTTCAGACATCATTGACATATCCCACGGTGGTTCCCAGACCAGTGCCACCTGAACATCACCTACACCTTCAATTTCCCGGACTCGAAACTCGACCTCACCGGGCATGCTTTCTGCCACTGGACAGTGCGGCGAAGTCAACGTCATGGTCACAACAATATCCGCATAATCATTTACATCAATATCGTAAATCAGCCCAAGTTCATAAATATTGACCGGAATTTCAGGATCATAAATCTCCCGCATTTTATCCGCGGCAAGATGCTGCAATTTTTGCTTTTCCTCAGGCGAGATTTTACCGCCTTCATCCTGCGGTTTTGTGTCAGCTGATTTTTGTTTTTCTTCTTCTTCAGGTTTTTGATTTAAAAATCCATCAAGAAAACTCATGTTATCACCTTTGATTTACGCAAAAATTCTGTTTACTTTATGTAGTCCGTCTATCAGACGATCCACATCCTGTTTAGTGTTATATAGGCCAAATGACACCCGCGCCGTAGCCGGTATATCCATAAAGTCCATCACCGGTTGTGCACAATGATGGCCGGTTCTTATGGCAATGCCATCCTGATCCAGAATCGTGCCAATGTCATGTGGATGTGCTGCCGCCATGGTAAAAGATAATATTCCGGCAAGCTCATCCGCCTGCCCACGAAGTTCAATACCTTCTACTTCTTTGATTTTTTCAAGCGCATAATCAAGCAGAGCGGCTTCATGGTCGTGGATATTTTTAAACCCAAGCGCGTTTATATAGTCTATCGCCATGGCCAACCCGATTCCACCAACAATGTGTGGCGTGCCTGCTTCAAATTTATGTGGCAGTTCATTAAAAATTGTTTCTTCAAATGTAACTGAACGGATCATGTCGCCACCACCCTGATATGGCGGCATCTTTTCAAGCAAGTCTTTCTTGCCATATAAAATCCCGACACCTGTCGGGCCATACATTTTATGGCCAGAAAACACATAAAAATCCGCATCCATATCCACAACATCAACCGGCATATGCGGTAGTGCCTGACAACCATCAACCAGAACCAGTGCTCCAACCTCATGTGCAAGACGGATAATTTCCTTAATTGGTGTGATTGTACCAAGTGCATTTGAAATATGGGTGATCGCTACCAATTTGGTTTTTTTGCCTAGTCTTTTTTTATACTCATCTAAAAGGAAGTTGCCTTTTTGATCAATCGGGCTCACGGTAAGTATAAGGTCCTTTTCATCACGCAGAATCTGCCAGGGCACAATGTTGGAATGATGTTCCATTTGACTTAAAATTATTTCATCGCCTTCGGACAGAAATTTTCTACCCCAGCTATGCGCCACAAGATTAATTGCTTCCGTTGCCCCACGGACAAAAATAATTTCCTTGGAAAAACGGGCACCGATATGGTCACGAACCGTTTCACGTGCTTCCTCATATTTGGCCGTTAATGTCTGAGAGAGAAAATAACCACCACGATGAATATTTGCATATTCATTGGAATAACAGTCATGGACAGCATCAATTACACATTTTGGTTTTTGTGCGCTTGCTGCGCTATCAAGAAATGTAAGTGGTTTACCGTAAATTTCCTGTTCAAAAATCGGAAATTCCCGGCGTATCTCATCGACATTATAATTATTCTGGATGGCTGTCATTGTCATTCACCCTGTTCCAGCCAGTCCCGCGCAAGCGTCAGATATTTTTGCCGTACCGGTTCAATTTTTATATCGTCAAAAACTTCTGAAACGAATGCTTCGACCAAAAGTGCTTTGGCCGCTTTATGATCAAGACCACGAGATTTAAGATAAAACAAAGCTTCCTGATCAAGTTCACCAACAGTTGCTCCATGGGCACATTTCACATCATCCGCATAAATAAGCAGTTCCGGTTTGCTGTTGGCTTCTGCACTGCGGTCAAGTATCAGGTTTTTGTTGGACTGTTCCGCATTGGTAAGCTGGGCATCCTTCGCAACATATACCCTGCCCTGAAATGCAGACTTGCCGCCCTTATCCAGAACACCACGATAAACTTGATCGCTTGTTCCTTCCGGCACCATATGTTTCATGTGCGTAAACACATCATGGGAGGACCCATTTCTTGCCAAAAAAGCACCACGAAGCTCAATATTGGCATGCTTTCCTATTAAAGTTGGCTTTAATTCCGTGCGACTAATCCTAGCCCCGATATTTAAAGAAAAATGTTTGAAATCCGCTTCATCTTCAACATCTATATATGTTTCAGCCATATGAAGTGTTTCTGAACTTTCGTTCTGAAATTGGTAAATTTCCAGACTGGCGTTTTTCGCAAGTGTAATTTGGGTGTTATTTTGCCGCCATTTAAAATCTTTATTCAAGGAAACAAAATTTTCAATTATCTGCGCGCCACCACCAGACGATATTTCAATAAAGTTCTGTGTTCTCAGTGCGTTAGATTTTGTAGCCTGCGATGCAAAATGAATGATCTGGATTGGCTCAGCCAACTTCTTATTTTCATCTATCAACAAAACATAACCACCCGTCATCAAGGCCAGATTCAAATTGAAAAGGCTACTGGCACTGTTGTGATTATTAAACAATGCCTTTGCCCGATCAGGATTATTTTTCACCAGATCCGTAAGGCTGGAAAGGATAATTTCGTCTTCTTTTTTAATACTGGTATATGTTTTACTTAAGTATCCATCAATAAAAACAACTTTTGAGCCCTTCAAACCCGGAATAGATAGCGTGTCTATAAAAGATTGATCAATATCGGTCTGATTTTCTGACACTTCAAATGATTTATCTTTCAAAAGCCCAAGATTGGTATATTTCCATTCTTCAACCCTAGGGCCGGGGATACCCGTTTCCAGAAATCTTTCCATACAGTTTTCACGAAAAGTTTCCAGCCATTTAACATCCCCACCGGGAAGTTGAGGTTTTATCGCCTCAAAATGTGAGGCTAAATGCTCACTGCTGAAATAATTTTTATTACTCATCATTTTGCCTTACGCCGCATTTTCATCAATACCCAGCACCGCGTACCCTTCTTTTTCAAGCTGGTGGGCTAGCTCCTTATCACCGGATTTAACGATCTTACCGTTTGAAAGCACATGAACAAAGTCCGGCACAACATAATCAAGCAACCGTTGATAATGTGTGATAACCAAAATTGCTTTTTCAGGACTGCGCATTTTATTAATACCGTCCGCAACAATACGAAGCGCATCAATGTCAAGGCCACTATCCGTTTCGTCCAGAACTGAAAATATTGGATCAAGCATGGCCATTTGAACCATTTCATTCCGTTTTTTTTCACCGCCGGAAAACCCTACATTGACAGCCCGTTTCAACATTTCAGGATCCATTTCCAGTTCGGCGGCCTTCGCGCGAATAAGCTTTAAAAAATCAACGGCCGCCATTTCATCTTCTCCGCGGTATTTGCGGATTGAATTAATGGCAGCTTTTAGAAAGTTCATATTTGATACACCGGGGATTTCGACCGGATATTGAAACCCTAAAAATATTCCTTCGCCGGCACGTTCGTTAGCCTCAAGTTCAAGAATATTTTTTCCCTTAAAGAAAATAGACCCTTCGGTGATTTCATAACCTTCTTTACCACAAATTGCATATGAAAGGGTTGATTTTCCGGCCCCGTTCGGGCCCATAATCGCGTGTACCTCGCCGGCATTGATTTTCAGATTAAGCCCTTTAAGGATTTTCTGACCGTCTACTTCAACATGTAAATTTTTAATTTCCAACATCTATCACCAGTATCGATTAACCGACACTTCCCTCTAAACTAATGCCTAATAATTTTTGTGCTTCAACAGCAAACTCCATCGGAAGCTGCTGCATGACTTCCTTACAGAAACCATTCACAATCAACGAAACGGATTCCTCAACATCCAACCCCCGCTGCAAACAATAAAAAAGTTGTTCTTCACTTATTTTCGATGTGGTTGCTTCATGCTCAACCTGCGCTGTGGGGTTTTTGGTCTCAATATAAGGAACCGTATGCGCACCACATTCATCACCAATAAGAAGGCTGTCACATTGCGTGAAATTTCGTGTGTTTTCCGCATTGGGGAGAACCCGAACCAGACCACGGTATGTATTTTGTGCTTTACCAGCTGATATCCCTTTTGAAATAATCGTGCTTGATGTGTTTTTGCCAATATGAATCATTTTTGTTCCCGTATCGGCCTGCTGAAAATTATTGGTTATGGCTACCGAATAAAATTCACCGATCGAACCGTCTCCCTGCAAAATACAACTTGGGTATTTCCAGGTTATTGCCGAACCCGTTTCAACCTGTGTCCATGAAACTTTTGAATTTGTACCGCGGCACGCGGCACGCTTTGTCACAAAATTATATATTCCGCCCTTGCCGTCTTTATCACCAGGGTACCAATTTTGCACCGTAGAATATTTTACTTCTGCTTCCTCAAGTACGATGATTTCCACCACAGCAGCATGGAGCTGATTTTCATCACGCATTGGTGCCGTGCATCCTTCCAGATAGGAAACATAACTTTCATCATCAGCAATAATAAGCGTTCTTTCAAATTGCCCTGTGTTGGCTTCGTTAATTCTGAAATAAGTACTAAGCTCCATTGGGCAACGCACACCCTTTGGGATATAAACAAATGTGCCATCCGTAAAAACGGCACTGTTTAACGCTGCATAAAAATTATCAGCAGCCGGTACCACAGATCCCAGATATTTACGCATGAGATCAGGATAGTCTCTTGCCGCTTCGGAAATGGAGCAGAAAATTACCCCTTTTTCCTTCAGTGTTTTACGGAAAGTCGTTGCAACAGAAACACTGTCAAAAACCACATCAACCGCCACACCGGCAAGTACTTCCTGTTCCTGAAGTGAAATCCCAAGCTTTTCGTAGGTGCGAAGAAGCTCCGGATCAACCTCATCAAGGCTTTTGGGGCGATCATCGGCCGATTTTGGGGCCGCATAATAATATATTTCCTGAAAGTCCGGTTTTTTATATTTCAATAAGGCCCATTCGGGTTCTTCCATTTTGATCCATTTACGGTAAGCCTTCAAACGCCAATCAAGTAGCCATTCCGGCTCTTGTTTTTTTGCTGAAATAAATCTTATCACATCTTCGTTCAGACCTTTCGGCGCTTTGACCATTTCAATATCGGTGATAAAGCCGTATTTATAATCGCTTCCGACCTTTTCTACTGTCTGTCTGGTTTCCTGAGTACTAACCATCATTTACCCTCGTTTCATTTTTTTTATCGGGCAGCTGAAAAAAATCATATGGATCATGGATCATGTCAGAAAGCGATACGCTATCAAGTGCATGATAAACCGCTTCATTTATTTTGTTCCATTTGCTTCTGGTTGTGCAAACTGTTTCATAATCACACCCAGCATCGGCTTCGCTCAGACAATTTGTAAGCTGAACAGGACCATCAACAGCTTCGATTATATCAGCAACTGAAATTTTTTCTTTATCCATGCTCATTGAAAATCCGCCACCGATCCCCCGGTGTGAGGATAGCAATTCAGCCTTGGCCAATTTTCCCAAAATTTTACTAACCGTCGGCAGCGGTACCTTAGTATCCGCATTTAGTGTTGCCGCCGTATGAATTTCGTCCGGGCGCGCCGCAATTGTGCTCATCAGCACAACAGCATAATCGGCAAGATTTGAAAGTCGAATCATCACATATCCCGAATAAGGTTCAATTTGCCTATTACATGGTGTTGTTAAGAGGGTTTGTCAATATAAATACGACTAATTTAGTCTTTTTTACTAAATTATTGATAAATATAAGGATTAGTTAAGAATCGTTATTAAGTCTTGCGCAAATATCATCAAGCTGTTCAAGCGATTTATAATGAATTTTAAGAACACCCGATTCTCCGTTCTGACTGTCCAATTCGACCTTGAGTCCAATAGCAACGGAAAGCTCATTTTCGAAAGCGGCTGTATCCGCATCTTTGTCTGATGTCTTAGTGGACGTTTTTGAATTCTTGCCCCTACCATTTGATTTGTGTGATTTTGCCATTTGTTCCGTTTGGCGTACACTTAACCCATCTTTTACGACAAGCTTGGCCAGTGACGCCGGATCATCGGCCGTGATCAATGCCCTGGCATGACCCATGCTTAATGCACCATCCTGCATAAGCTTCTGCACCATTTCAGGTAATGATAACAGTCTGAGCATATTGGCGATGTGGCTCCTGCTTTTACCAACCGCCTTACCAAGAGCGTTCTGCGTATGAGAAAATTCATCCATAAGTCTTTTATAACCGAGCGCTTCTTCAATAGGGTTCAGATCATGGCGCTGGATATTTTCAATAATGGCAACTTCAAGTGCTTCTTCGTCCGAAAGGTCTTTAATAACGACAGGAACCTGATGCAGTCCCGCTGCCTGCGCTGCGCGCCACCGGCGTTCACCCGCTACGATCTCATATTTGTCCTTGCCCTTCGGTCTTACAAGTAACGGCTGAATAATACCTTTCGCTTTAACTGAATCTACAAGCTCCTGCGCTTTTTCTTCATCGAAATAGGTTCTAGGCTGATACACATTGGCGACCAGAAATTCGATCGGTATTTCCCTGCCTGCTTGTTTTTGTTCGGACTTGGTCGTCGTTGTCGGCACACCATCATAAGCCGCTTCCTGTGTACTCATTAGCGATGACAGTCCGCGCCCTAATCCCATTTTAGGTGCTGAAGTCTTTTTGGCGGCTTTTTTACCGGTATTTTTTTGAGCCATATTACTATAAGTCCTTGATTTTACTGATTTATTTAGGCTGCTTTGGCTTTTTTCTGTCTTTTTAGCAGCTCTGCAGCCAGTTCCAGATAAGCTTGGCTACCCGCACATCTGAGATCATAAAGAAGAACAGGTCTGCCGTGGGATGGCGCCTCTGATACCCTGACATTACGGGGGATAACCGTTTTGAAAACCTTATCACCAAGAAAGTTTCTCACATCTGCAGCAACCTGTTCGGAAAGGTTGTTACGACTGTCAAACATGGTAAGAATGATGCCACCAATTTCAAGGCTTGGATTAAAGTTGGCTTTCACCGTTTCAATTGTCTGCAGCAGAAGGCTTAGTCCTTCAAGCGCAAAAAATTCGCATTGTAATGGTACCAACACAGAATGAGCCGCCGCAAGTGTATTCAAGGTGAGCAAATTAAGAGATGGCGGGCAATCAATTAACACATAATCATAATGCTCAAGAACGGGGTCACGAAAGGCACGCCTCAAACGGAATGTACGTTGCTCCGCATCAACAAGTTCCAGTTCCGCACCAGTAAGGTCAATGGTGGACGGAACAAGATCAAGCCCGGGCACAAGTGTTCCTACAATTGCTTCCTCCAATGAAACCTCGCCCATGATCACTTCATAGCTACTATATTCACGTTCATTTCTTTCCCGTCCAAGACCGGTACTCGCATTTCCTTGCGGATCCATATCAATGATCAAAATATTTTTTTTTGTCGCTGCAAGCGCTGTCGCCAGATTTATGGCAGTCGTCGTTTTTCCTACCCCTCCTTTTTGGTTGGCTATTGCGATGATTTCCGGTTGCCGCCCTTTTGAGGATAAGCCTGTGGATAACATTGTGGATAAACTCCGTCCCTATAGATTCTTTACCCGGGTCCCTAACCCTTTATATTACTTAAGGAAAGTATCATACCTGATTCTTCAGATTTGCTTGCCTGTTTTTTTACATTAAATGAATATTTTTTTTGTGCTGACTTAACTTCCTCCTGCCAACGCCCCCCTTTCATAAAAATATAATGTGTGTTTTCAGTGCAAAACGCAGCAGAAAGTTCCAAAAGTTTTTGAAGGTCTGCACAGGCCCGCGACGTAATAATATCGACGGGAAATGCGGTCATATTTTCAATACGTTCATTATGCACAGTCGCGTTAATCCCCGTTTCGCGTATCACCTGATTCATAAAAGCACATTTTTTCCCGACAGCTTCGACCAGATGCACTTGCCCCGCTCCCATCATGGAAAGGATAAGCCCCGGAAAACCCGCCCCACTACCAATATCGAGTATGACTAACTCTTTTCCTTGTGGAATATAATCTATTAGTTGAGCGCAATCGTAAAAATGGCGGCGCCACATATCTGATAATGTACTCCGGCTTACAAGATTAATTGACTTTTGCCACTTATTTAAAAGCGCCGCGTAGATAATAAACTTATCCATTGTTTCACGTGGAACATTAAGGCGGTTTTGAAAATCCTCCGCGGTCATCGGAACCATTATGCGATTGCCTTATTTTCTTTGCGCTTTACATAACGCAGAAGCGCGGTTAACGCAGCCGGTGTTACACCGGATATCCTGGCCGCCGCCCCTAGGGTTGCCGGTTTTGCCATATTTAATTTTTCCATAACTTCATTGGAGAGACCGCCAATCTGGTAATAATCCAGATCAGATGAAAGATGTAAATTTTCATCTTTTCTAAATGCCAGAATATCTGCTTCTTGTCGCTCCAGATATCCGCTGTAAGTGGCATCAATAACCAGCTGTTCCATTATGTCTTTTGGAATTTCGTTTAGCTCAGGCCAGATTCTCGTTATTGCTTCAAATGAAATATCCGGATAGGAAAGCAATGTTTTTGCCGAACGGCGCACACCATCCTGATTGATTTTAAGACCGTGTTTTGCCGCTTCATTTGGACTAAGGTTTAAGTCATCAAGCATTGAACCAAAATAGGCAAGCTTATCCATCTTGTTTTCAAATGCTTTTTTGCGGTCGTCTCTAACCAGGCCAATATCAATCCCCAATCCTGTTAGGCGCTGATCCGCATTATCCGCTCTTAGCTTAAGGCGATATTCCGCCCGCGACGTAAACATGCGGTATGGTTCTTTCGTTCCCTTGGTCACAAGATCATCAATCATCACGCCAATATAAGCATCTGCACGGTCAAGAAGGAAAATATCCTTGCCCTGTGTTGACCTTGCGGCGTTAATGCCGGCGATAAGCCCCTGTGCCGCCGCTTCTTCATAGCCGGTAGTGCCATTGATCTGGCCAGCAAGATAAAGACCCGAAACTCTTTTTGTTTCAAGGGTTGCAAGAAGTTCCTGCGGGTTAACATAATCATATTCAATGGCATATCCCGGCTGTAAAATTTCAACATTTTCAAGCCCTTTTATCGACTTTATATAGGCTTCTTGCACATCCACCGGCAAAGAGGTTGAAATACCATTGGGGTAAACCGTATCAGTATCAAGTCCTTCTGGTTCCAGAAATATCTGGTGCGATGTTTTATCGGCAAATCTAACCACTTTATCTTCGATTGAAGGGCAGTATCGGGGGCCCGTCCCTTCGATATGGCCGGAATACATGGCCGAAAGATGAAGGTTTTCCCTTATAATATCGTGGGTTTTTTCATTCGTATGGGTAATATAACAATCAATCTGCGGGACTATTATGTCATTATTCATAAAAGAAAATGGACTTGGCGGATCATCCCCCGTCTGCACATCACATTTGAACCAGTCAATTGTTTTACCATTAAGCCGCGCCGGTGTTCCCGTTTTTAACCGGTCCAATGTAAATCCAAA
Organism: Alphaproteobacteria bacterium; assembly: GCA_030432815.1. Classification (GTDB taxonomy): domain Bacteria; phylum Pseudomonadota; class Alphaproteobacteria; order Sphingomonadales; family Emcibacteraceae; genus Pseudemcibacter. The sequence continues at coordinate 17,756 of JAUILB010000008.1, forward strand.
ACGCTCAAGTGTTTTAGAAAGACCAATGGCCGGCGGTTCATTTTCACTATCTACTGATTTACGCCCTGCGGGTATTCTTTCTTTTCCTATATGAATCATACCGCGCAGAAATGTACCTGTTGTCAGGATCACTTTATTGCAGCGGATTTCTTCCCCACTTTCTGTAATAACTCCTGAAACCGAGCCTTTATCTGTTTCAGAAAACAGTAAATCCTCAACTGCAGCAGGTTTAATCCTCAGATTTTGATAATTTTTCAGTAATTCCTGCATATTTTTGCGATACAAACTGCGGTCAGCTTGGCATCGTGGCCCTCTTACCGCCGGGCCTTTTCTACGGTTCAACATACGAAACTGGATACCGGAAGCATCAGCCACACGTCCCATAACGCCATCCAATGCATCAATTTCCCGTACCAGGTGCCCCTTTCCCAAACCCCCAATGGCCGGATTGCAGGACATTTCACCTATTGTTTCAATTTTATGTGTGATCAGTAATGTCATTGCGCCCAAACGTGCCGATGCAGCCGCAGCCTCACAGCCGGCATGTCCACCCCCAATAACAATCACATCAAATTGTTCCATCAGAATCTATCTTTAAACCTCAAAAATAAGCGGGACTTTAAGGTCAAGCCTTACAGAAGTCAAAACATGATTGGTAAAATCACTGATTTATGTTCCACGTGAAACATTTTTATCATCATTTACCGATGCAGAATTCCTTAAAAATCTTTTCCAGTATTTCTTCAACATCAACCATGCCTGTAATTTTGCCTATATCACGCGCCGCCATACGCAAATCTTCACTCAGTAACTCAAGCTCTGAATGGTCAGCATTTAGATATCGATCAAGATGTGTCAGGGCAGACTTAAGGTTTTCTCTATGGCGCGCACGTGTTAACGAAGGAACCTCGGTCAATTCCATGCGCTTCCCTACCTCTTTTTCAAGAGCCGCCATAAAGCCCGAAAGACCTTCTTCAGAAGATAATGAAACCGCCCAATTACCAATGGCTTCTTTAACTTTATATTGCCCGCTGTGCCCGAGATCCTTTTTATTCCATAAAATCATGGTGTTATTATCTATATGGCCCATCATTTTTTCATCAAGTGAATTTGCCTGGGACCCATCAATGATCAGTATTTTAAGGTCAGCATTCTGCGCTTTCTGTTGTGCCCGGCGCACACCTTCCGCTTCAATAACATCCCGGCTTTCCCTTATGCCCGCTGTATCGGTCACATTTACCGGGTAGCCTGAAATGTCCAGGTGAACCTCCAGCAGATCTCGTGTGGTACCGGCTATATCCGATACGATTGCCACATCACGCTTTGAAAGGTAATTAAGAAGTGTCGATTTACCGGCATTTGGTGCTCCCAAAAGTACAACCTGGAGACCATCTCGCAATCTTTCGCCGCGAAAAGAGTCATTTAAATGGTTTGCAATTTCTGTCTTAAGTTTTTGAACAATCGGTCTGGTTCCTGCCGTCACATCATCAGGAATTTCTTCATCCGAAAAATCGATATCAGCTTCCAGATAGGCCATGGCCCTTACAATTTCTTCCCGCCAGCCTTCGTAAATATCAGCAAGCTCTCCATCCATTTGCCTTAGAGCCTGGCGCCGCTGGGCACTTGTTTCAGCATTAATTAGATCAGCTAGTCCCTCCGCCACAGTCAGATCCATTTTACCATTATCAAATGCCCGGCGGGTAAATTCTCCGGCCTCCGCTGACCTTAACCCTTCTATATTTGAAAGCGCTTCCAAAAATTCTGTAACAACAGCATAGCCACCATGAACATGAAACTCGGCAATATCCTCACCTGTAAAACTATTTGGCCCGGGAAAAAAGATAACCAACCCCCTGTCAATTGGTTCACCATTTAGAGGATCATAAAACCAGTTCAGTGTCGCCTGTCGTGGCGTTGGCATTTTTTTATTTTTTGTTAAAATACCAATTGCCTTTTTTGTTTCTGAACCGGATACACGAATAACACTTATACCGGCACGGCCACGCCCACTTGATAAAGCAAAAATTGTCATCAAAAATTACACTGCTTTCTTTAACAAATAGTTTTGTATTTTTTCATATGCTATAACTTACCCACGAACATAAGACCATCAAAAAAACAGGACTCTGGAGATGCAGTTTACGTCACCTGGTAAGGCTATCTTAATCTCCAGGCCATTGTAGCGTCCTTATTTTTCATATTTTTATGAAGTTGTCTTTCATTAAGTTATTGTTATTAAAAGGTTATTTTAGTTATCCACAAGCGAAAAGAAGAAATAATTTAACCATCAATTTTTCTATTTATAGGCGTACGAACAAACATGTCACAACTTTCAGTTCATAGCCCTGTTGGCGATCTTACCATCAGTGAAGAGGATGGTAAAATAGTATCGCTCGATTGGGGATGGTCACCCTTTCAGGAAGAAAATGAACTTCTGCTAAAAACCAAAAGATTACTTGATCAATATTTCGATGGTGACAATCCGACTTTCGACCTGCCGCTTGATCCTCCCGGCACAGCTTTCCAGAAAAAAGTATGGAACATCATGCTTGAAATTCCTTATGGTAAATTTCTTACATATGGTGATATTTCGAAACGGCTCGGATCCCATGCCCGTGCCGTTGGCATGGCATGCGGACAAAATCCGATCCCTATCATTATTCCATGTCACAGGGTTTTGGGCAAGGATGGCAAACTTACCGGATTTTCTGGTGGTGAAGGCGTGCAGACGAAACAATTCCTTCTTGATCTTGAAGAAACTGATGATAATTTAAAATTACCGTTTTGAATTATTCCGCCAAAACCTCTTCTTCATCAAGCGGTGCAATTTTAATATTATACATACCGTATAAAACAGAAACCACCGGGCTAATCAGATTAAAAAAGCAATAAGGCAGATAGGTAAATGTTGCGATCCCAAGCGTACCTGAAAAATATGCGCCACATGTATTCCATGGCACAAGCACCGAGGTAACCGTACCAGTATCTTCAAGAGCGCGTGATAAATTTTTTGCGGCAAGGTTACGTCTCTTGAATTCAAGTCTGTACATCCGGCCTGGAAGGACAACAGCAATATACTGATCCGCAGCCAGTATATTAACACCAATACACGTCATAGCTGTAACAAAAATAAGTGATCCTGTTGTCTGCGCCATATCAATAAGACCAATTACCAAACGTTTTAAAAGACCAAGTTTTTCCATTATTGACCCAAAGGTAATAGCACACATCACCAGCCATATCGTATTAAGCATGCTTGCCATTCCACCCCCGGTCAACAGCTGATCCATGGTACTGTCACCTGTATTTGCAGTAAATCCGGCGAAAAGCGCCCGCCAGACACCATCCAGTAAAATAATGATTTCTGTTTTATCCGAAGCACCGACAAAGGTACGTATTGTGTCCTGTTGGAATATTAATGCAAAAGCTACACCAACAAGTGCACCGACGACGATCGCCGGAAAAGCGGGTTTTTTCTTATAGGCCATATAAAGGACGGCTACGAGCGGCAAAAGCAAATATAAACCAATATCGAAATTACTTTCGATTAAGCTAAGCTGCGCGGCAAGGTCAACAACACCCGATTCCCTATCCGCGGTAAAACCAATAATCAGATAAAGTATTAGCGCAATACCGATTGATGGGAATGTCGTCCAGGTCATATGTCGAATATGGGTAAAAAGATCCGTACCTGCAACCGCCGGCGCCAGGTTTGTTGTATCAGATAAGGGTGACATCTTATCACCAAAATAAGCCCCAGATATAATCGCCCCAGCCGTGATGGCCGGATCAAGTCCAAGACCCGATGCAATCCCCATTAAACTAATGCCGATGGTTGCCGCTACAGTCCAACTGCTACCGATACTTATTGCTGTGACCGCACAAAGTACGCACGCCGTAAAATAGAAAATAGTCGGGTTAAGTATTTGAAGTCCATAATAAATCATCGATGGAACGGTACCCGATAATATCCAGGATCCCACCAGCATACCCACTGCCATCAATATAAGAATTGCACCAAATGTGTTGGCAATACCCTGCGCAACCGCCTTTTCAACATCGCGCCAGGTATAACCATTTTTGATACCGATTATCAGCGCGACACACCCTGCCATAATAAGTGCGATCTGGTTTGCACCACTTGATGAACCATCCCCATAAAGATACACCGACAAACTTAACATTGATATCAAAGCTATGACTGGTATTAAGGCATCTGAAAAACTTGGCTCACGCACTTCTGAATTCGACATATCTGAACTTCCCTAAATGTATTTTTATATTTAAGCAGAGATAATCAAAAACACCAACAAATAAAAAAGCCCGCACGAAGCGGGCTTAAATAAATCTGATAACATTAGTTATTCATAGAATTGTAGAATTCTTCATTATCTTTGGTTTCTTTAAGTTTATTAAGAAGAAACTCTATCGCATCAACAGATCCCATTGGCATAAGTATACGCCTAAGAACATACATTTTTGCAAGTGTCCCTGCATCAAGCAGCAGCTCTTCTTTTCTTGTACCGGACTTCGTAATATCAATAGCCGGGAATATCCTTTTATCACTGACTTTACGGTCAAGCACAATTTCAGAGTTACCGGTTCCTTTAAATTCTTCAAATATAACTTCATCCATTCGGCTGCCAGTGTCTATAAGTGCGGTTGCTATAATTGTAAGCGATCCCCCCTCTTCAATATTTCGGGCAGCACCGAAAAACCGTTTTGGTCTTTGAAGCGCATTTGCATCAACACCGCCGGTCAATACCTTTCCTGAGCTTGGGATTACCGTATTATAGGCTCGCGCTAAACGTGTAATACTATCAAGCAATATTACAACATCATACTTGTTTTCCACCAGTCTTTTTGCTTTTTCAATTACCATCTCGGCGACCTGAACATGACGGCTGGCGGGTTCATCAAACGTCGAACTAACCACTTCACCCTGAACAGAACGCCGCATATCTGTTACCTCTTCCGGACGTTCATCAATCAAAAGTACAATCAGAAATACATCCGGGTGATTTTCCTTTATCGCATGGGCCACATTCTGCATGAGTACCGTTTTACCCGTTCTTGGTGGTGCCACAATAACACCACGTTGACCAAAACCAATTGGTGCAACCAGATCAATCACACGGGTAGATTTATCCTGTAATGCCGGATCCATGCGGTCCAGTTTAAATTTACGGTCCGGATGAAGCGGTGTGAGGCTGTCAAAATGCACTTTATGACGACCCGCATCAGGATCTTTATGATTTATCTGAGATACCTTCAAAAGTGCGAAATACCGCTCTCCATCTTTAGGAG
>JAUILB010000009.1 GCA_030432815.1 Alphaproteobacteria bacterium
AAAAGTTGAGTTGGTTATTTGGGTTGGCTTGTTCGACAGCATTCAAGTGCTACAATGCTGAAAGAACTCATTAACAGTGGTAGTGCTTTTGTTATCGATTTTAACTGGCATTTGTACTCACTGTATAATTCTTGAAATTTACTATAGGGCATCTAATTTTCTTCCTTCATATCTATTAGTAGATAGATAAAATGATTAAATAAAAAGCTAATGGCTGGCAAACCCAAGCAAAGTCTCGTTTAAAATTTTTTCTAAATATTTTGTATTTTTTTTTGCCCTTGCTATGAGCATGCCCCCCTCCAAAGTTGCAAGATATGTTGATGCAACATTCACAGGGTTTAGTGATGCATTAATTTCACCTTGATCCTGACCTAATTTTATAGCTTCCACGAGCCATGATTCTACTAGGTCGAAAAACTGATCTAGTTTGCCGTTAGATAGTTTCGGCAGTCCATGAATATCGCTAGCAAGCATTCCACATAAACAAAATTTATTTTGTGCAACAATATCGATCTGCATAATATTAAAAGCTTCCAGACGTTTCATGGCGCTTTTATATTTTTGTGACAATTCTCCCAGATTGACCTTTAATCGCTCATTAAAGCGTGTTGCCATCGTTATTGCCAAATCCTGCTTGGTTGGGAAATAATAATGAATGCTAGATGTTTTTATGCCCACTTCATTTTGAATATCTTTATAGCTGAAAGCATTAAAGCCACGCGTCTGCGTATAATATTCCGCAACATCCAAAATTTTATGGGCCGTGTCGTTTAGTTCACTAGTATTCATTATTAAATTTCTTAAAACATCTATTTGTATGTATGTAATATCTATATTTAAAATAATGTCAATAAAAAACTATCTATTAATAGATAGAAAATTTTAATTTTGTCAATATCTGTTTCGATATTCCTCTATTTAATCATAAAACTCGTCTCTTTGATAAAAAGAAGCGGGTTTTATATTGGCTGAAACGCCCATAGCTTATGAATTTATGCTAAAAGTTTTATATTACTCATGTTAAACAGGAAGTAATGATGTAATTGATAATTTTATATTTTGAAGGATGACGGCTTGGCAGGATATTCACCAAACCCGCTTGAAAAAAAATTAGGCATAACAGAAAGTGTGTCTTTCTACTCAATGGATATGCCGCAAAATATTGCTGAAGAACTTAGCGATGCAATAAAGGGTTGTCAGGTGTTTGAAGAATTAAAGTCCGAGATGGATTTTATGATTGTATTTATTCGTAATGCGGCAATTCTTCACGACCGGATTGGCTTTTGGAAAGACCATTTAGCCAAGTCGGGCATGTTGTGGATAAGCTGGCCGAAAAAGACATCTAAGATTGAAACGGACATTACGCGTGAAGTTGTTCGCGAAGTTGGCCTTTCATCAGGGTTGGTCGATATAAAAGTCTGCGCTGTTGATGATGACTGGTCGGGCTTAAAATTTGTTTACCGCATAAAGGACCGGTAAGAAAAAAGCTACAGATCCGTACCGCCAACAGTGATACCATCAAGCCTTAAGGTCGGCTGCCCTACTCCAACGGGGACATGTTGGCCTGCTTTGCCGCAAATGCGACCCCATTATCAAACTTTAAATCGTTACCAATTGCACTTACCCGTTTAAACGCATCGGGTCCGTTGCCGATCAGTGTAGCCCCTTTTACCGATGCGCCGATTTTTCCGTTTTTACAGGGTATGCTTCCGTGCAGCTGAAAACAGATTTACCTGCAGTTCCTTGTATAGACTAAAGCCTAATATCAATTATAGGCCAATCTCTTTATTGAAGATGCATACTCCAAACTCTCAAAGAGGGAAAAGTATACTTCGTTATTTACTGAAATATTTCACAGACCAGTAATGGTTTGCATTCAAGATTTATAGTGTTTGTGATGATGGATAAGGTTTTTGCATCACTGGTCCGGGAATGAATATATGCATAAAACTATTATTGCTACGCTGATAGCAGCTGCCACATCGGGAGCCCCGGTAACTGAAGCCTTTGCGGCAGAGGTAGAGGCCATGGATAGTTCTGTTGTGGTTTATGATGCAGACTATTTTAAAACTTTCTCACCGGTTACACTGCTTGATATGCTCAATTCAATACCGGGTGTACCGGAAATTTTGAATGTAAATGAACAACAAGCAAGGCAGGCACTAAGAACTGGTGGAGGAGGGCAACGCGGGTTCGGTTCCGGCGGCGACCAAATACTTATGGATGGCAAACGTCTCGCTGGAAAAGCAAATAATATTAATGATAGCCTTTCTCGCATATCTGCTTCGCAGGTTGGGCATATAGAGTTAATCCGTGGGGCATCAAGTGGGCTAGATGTCCAAAGCCAGGGACTGGTGATCAATATTGTTATGATTGAAGGTGCTTCAAACGCCACTACTTTTTGGCAGATAAAAGGTGAATATACAGAAGGGCACAATTTTCTTCCTGAATTTCTAATCTCGCACACGGGCTCATTTAATAAGTTAGACTACACATTAAGTTATGAGCGAAAAAACAACGATACTTATCTTGATATCGATGAAGAATTTTATGATCCACTTGGAAATTGGAAATCCATACAGATCATAAAGAATGGCTCAAGACGCTTTGCACATGCGTTTAATTCCAATGTTGCTTATGAATTTGATGACGGCGCACGTCTGCGTCTTAACGGATTGTACGAACCTAATGGTCAGGAAGGGACGGAAACCAGGGATAAAACAAGTGATACATTACGCCCGGTTGTATGGAACACTGATCGTGATTCCAATAAGTGGGAAGTTGGTGGTGATTACAGCCGCTCACTGGGGTTTTTAGGTAATCTTAAAACGCTTATTGTCATAAATCATACATCCGAAGATTATATGGTGGATCGGTTTAAGGGAACAGGTACAGCAAACTTCAGGTATACCTATGATGATACTAGGCTTGAGCAAACAGAAAAAATTTTCCGCAGCTCGATTACTAAAGGTATAGCAAAGGGACAATCTCTTGAAATAGGTGGAGAAGCGGCATTTAACAAGTTTAACAAACGATTTGATAGTTTTAGTCGAATTGATGCGGTGTCTGAACTTTTGATTGATACGAGTGATAATGTAAAAATTAAGGAAAATCGTTATGAGGTTTTCGCAAATCACAGTTTTAATATTTCATCTGCTTTAGTACTCCAAAGCTCCATTACCACTGAGTTTTCAAAAATAGTAGCCGATAATATCATTCAGAGTGGCCAAATCGACAGACGGGATACAAGCTTTACATACATCAAACCAAGGTTTAATTTTCGTTATGATGTGACCGCTCGGGACCAAATCCGGCTTCTGGCTGAAAAAAAAGTAAGCCAGCTTGATTTTAATAATTTTGTCACCCGGTTTGATCAACAGGAACAGATTTTTAAATATGGGAACACAAATATCCGTCCAGAACAGACATGGGATTTCGCAGCTACTTACGAGCATCGTCTTGCCAATGACAGCGGCTCATTTGAAATTGAAGTTTTTTACCGAAAATATATAGATCATATATCAACGGTTGATTTTACCAATTATGTAGATTTTGCGTTTAATCCCGTTGATGCTGAAACTTTCTTTGCGCTGCCTCCTGATATTGCACTTCGGGATTATGTCGATGATACAGGGGAAAGTTATTCAGCCAAATCGGGAAATATTCCAAAAGCCAAGGCATATGGCGGTAAGGTCAAAACCAATTTGCGTCTTGGGTTTATTGGACTACCTAATGCCACAATAAGTGTAAATTATACATATGAACGAAGACGGACGACTGACCAGTTCACGGGGAAGGAACGAAGTTTTGATCGTTTGCCGGATCAGACCTGGGCAGTTAATTTCCGTCATGATATTCCTGAATATCAGTTTACTTATGGGTTTGATATTTCCGGAAGAGGTGATTATTACCGCTACTATATTAACTATTACTGGCCGAATAATCCGGCACCCAATATCAAACTATATGCTGAAAAAAATATCTTTGCTGATTATAAAATACGTCTGGAAGCAGAAGGATTAAGTGGAACGCGTGGTCGTTCAACTTATTGGAATTATTATGACCACATCCGCTATGATGATTTATTTGAACGCAAAGAGCAACATTGGAAACGTCTGATGCAGTTGCGCGTCCTGCTTCAAGGTACTTTTTAAGCAGAACGTCATCTTACTTTTATTCATACTGTTACCGCTCGCCGGAAGCGATCTATAACTAAAGCTTTTTGCGTGCAATAAACTGAGTAACGGAACTCATCCCCTTGTGAAGGTCTCCTTCGTTAATGGTTCGTTCTATGTCCCGGGCCAGAATAACTTCAAAGTCATGAAACATGTCTGCCACTTCATCAAGTGACAGTAAATAAGTAATATCTTTTGGTCCGCCAGTGTCAAAGTTAAGCTGCTTTTTGTTGTAAGCTTCCAGTAAGAACACGCCTCCTTTCTTTAGTGAAGTCTTGATAGACTGAAACAGATTCTCGCGGATTTTTTCAGACATAGGAAAAAAGATGGAGATAACACCATCCCACTTATTTTCTCCGAGATCATATCCAGTAATATCAGCAATATCATATTCAATATTTACGTTACGCGATTTTGCTAACGCCAAGGCCTTGGCGCGACCTTTTTTCGAGAAATCAACACCTCTAACATAATAGCCTTGTTCTGCCAGAAAGATGCCATTTCTACCTTCACCTTCTCCCAGACTTAAAATTTTTCCCTCTTTTTTAAATATTGTTGAATTCTGCTTTAGAAAATCATTGGGTGTCTCTCCGTAAGCATAATTGTTGTCCTGTTATCGCTCGTTCCAAAAGCTAGCCTCTGTAAATGTCTTTTGCATAATTTTCTTCCATGTATATTTATAGTGATTTGAGTTGCTGTTATTTCATGATACAAGTTCAAGTTAACTTTAGGTCAAGAGCAATATTGGAAATTATAAATTAGGGTGCTGTTATGATGGACATAGCTGAAGTTTCAAGAGTATCAGGACTTCCTGCTTCCACTTTAAGGTTTTACGAAGAAAGGGGTCTCATAAAATCAATTGGAAGACGTGGACTGAGACGGTTGTTTGATAGCGATATCATCGAGCGTTTGTCACTTATAGCACTTGCACGTTATTCAGGTTTTTCACTTGCTGAAATAGGTGATATATTTTCTTTAAGCACCATCCCCCTGATTGATAGGCAAAAGCTAACAGAAAAGGCAGATGAGCTAGATCAAAAAATAAGACAATTAACCGCAATGAGAGATGGACTTCACCATGCTGCAAAATGTAAAGCGCCTAGGCATATTGACTGTCCAACATTTCAAAGATTAGTTAAAATAGCTGGAAAAGCACAATCAAGGAAAAAGCTACAGATCCGTACCTCCGACGGTGATACCATCAAGCCTTAAAGTCGGTTGTCCTACTCCAACGGGGACATGTTGGCCTGCTTTGCCGCAAATGCCGACCCCATTATCAAGCTTTAAATCGTTACCAATTGCACTTACCCGTTTGAGCGCATCGGGCCCGTTGCCGATAAGTGTCGCCCCTTTTACTGGTGCGCCGATTTTTCCATTCTTTACCCGGTAAGCTTCCGTGCAGCTGAAAACAAATTTACCATTGGTGATATCAACCTGGCCGCCGCCGAAATTAACGGCATAAAGTCCGTCCTTAACACCAGCAAGAATTTCTTCGGGATCCTGATCTCCACTTAGCATATAGGTATTGGTCATGCGTGGCATGGGTTGATGGGCGTAACTTTGGCGGCGCCCGTTACCGGTTGATTGTGTTCCCATCAGCCGCGCATTCATTCGGTCCTGCATATATCCAACAAGTATTCCATCTTCAATCAGGGTGGTACAGTTTGTTGCTGTACCTTCATCATCAATGGAAAGTGACCCGCGGCGGTTTTGCAATGTACCGTCATCGACGACAGTTACGCCTTTCGCGGCGACCTGTTTACCCATAAGGCCGGCAAAGGCGGATGTTCCCTTGCGGTTGAAATCTCCTTCCAGGCCATGACCGATTGCTTCATGAAGCAGTACACCCGGCCAGCCCGGGCCAAGCACCACATCCATTTCGCCGGCAGGTGCAGGAACGCTATCCAGATTAAGAATAGCCTGCCGGATTGCATTATCTGTTTGCGCTTTCCAATTTTCGCTGGTGAGGAGTTGTTCATATGAATAACGGCCGCCCGCACCATCATAACCGCTTTCCATCCGGTCTCCGTCCTTTGCAACAACACTGACATTTAACCGGACAAGGGGCCTTATATCCTGTACACGGTGTCCGCCAGGGCGAATAATTTCAATTACCTGCCATTCGCCGGAGATCGAACAACTTACCTGACATATTTTCGGATCTTTTGAGCGTGCATATTCATTTATTTCTTCGAGGATTTTAATTTTGTCCTTAAAATCGACGCCGCCAATCGGGTTTTCATCACTATACAATTTTTTATTAGTTCGTTGTGGAGGGATCGAAAGTTCACCACCGGAACCACTACGAACACTTTGAACCGTATCGGCAGCACGTCTCAGCGCATCAATGCTTAATTCCGAGGAATGTGCAAATCCAGTGACTTCACCAATAATGCCTCTTAGGCCAAATCCTTTTGATGTATCATAGGCTGCATTTTTAAGCCGTCCATCATCAAAGGAGAAAGTTTCGGATTGCGAATATTGCATGTAAAGTTCACCATCATCCATTCCGTGTAAGGCTTCATCCACAATACGCTGAGTATGTAACGAGGAAAGGTCAGATTCGTCCCCGTTTTGAGAGAAAAAAAATGAATTATCAGAAGAATTATTGATCATGGAAAAAATACGTCTTGATTAATTGGTGATATAACGAAAGATGAGCATAGTAATATCTACTAAACCGTTCTTTTGCAACCCCCAGTGAAAGTGCGAAAAATGCCATTTATGTGTTACGGTTAATCAGTTTCAAACTATGAATGAAATTATTGATATAAATCAATCGAAATAAAATTCTATTTTTTTGCATATGTAGTCTTGAGCTCGGTCAAATTTCTGGTATAAACTCACCCGAAGGTCGTTTAATGTGGAGAAGGGGGCGTTCTTATTTAAACATAAGGGTGTTATTCTTCCTGCATCAATTACGGCATAAACGTTCATATCCGTATTTTAAGGGGTACATTAGAACATGGTGTTCAAGAAAACATTTTTGATGATCGCTGCATTTGTAGCATCATACTTTACTGTGGCGATAGCGGTGGCGCAGGATCAGGTGCCGGGTTTACATTACGCCGAACCAGGGCAACTAGGGTTTATGCAAGCAGCGTCACCCATCATGGAAGAAACTATCGCATTTCATAATTTATTAATGTGGATTATTACAGCGATAACAATTTTTGTGACGTTGATCATGGTTTATATTATGGTCAAGTTTAATGCCAAAGCAAATCCCGTCCCTTCCAAAACTACCCATAATACAATGTTGGAAATTGTCTGGACAGTTGTACCGGTCATTATTTTGGTGGTTATCGCTGTACCGTCATTCAGACTTCTTTATAATCAGGATGTAATCCCGGAAGCTGATGTAACAGTCAAGGCGATAGGCAATCAATGGTATTGGTCATATGAATATCCGGATCATCCGGACATTATATTTGATGCAAATATACTGAGTGATGAAGATGCTGTAGCGGCCGGACATCCCCGCTTGCTAGGTACCGATGAACGTGTTGTAGTACCGGTCAATAAAGTTATTCGCGTACAGGTAACTGCAAATGACGTGATACATGCATGGACCATTCCTGCCTTTGGTGCTAAGATTGATGCCGTTCCCGGTGTTCTTAACGAAACCTGGTTTAAGGCAACAAAACCAGGTCTTTATTACGGACAATGTTCAGAACTATGCGGTATTAATCACGGCTTTATGCCGATTATGGTTGAAGTTGTTTCAGAAGCCGAATATGAAGCTTGGCTAATTGAAGCAGCAGAAAGATTTGCATCTAATGATGCACCGCGCGGCACGCAGTTTGCCTCTGCACAAAGCATAACAGAATAATTGGAGAAACCGAAAATGAGTTACGGTGAACACGCTGAAGGTCATGACGACCACCACAATCCAACCGGATGGCGTCGTTGGTTGCTTTCTACCAACCATAAAGATATTGGAACACTTTATCTGATATTTGCGATTGTTTCTGGTCTTATAGGCGGGATATTCTCCGGTCTGATGCGCGCGGAATTAATGTATCCTGGAATGGAATTCCTGCCTATGCTAAAAGGCGGTGATGTCACAGCGGCATATCATTATTTTAATGTACTGATTACAGCTCACGGACTGATCATGGTTTTCTTCATGGTTATGCCTGCGCTTATCGGTGGGTTCGGAAACTGGTTCGTGCCGATCATGATTGGCGCGCCGGATATGGCCTTCCCACGGATGAATAATATTTCATTCTGGTTGCTTCCTGTTGCGCTGGGGTTATTGGTGCTTTCCACAATGTTTGAAGGGCCTCCTGGTCAATCAGGTGTTGGTGGCGGATGGACGGTTTATGCACCGCTTTCGACATCTGGTCAGCCGGGACCTGCAATGGATCTTGCAATCTTCTCGCTTCATGTGGCGGGTGCCTCATCAATCCTTGGGGCTATTAACTTTATCTGTACGATCTTTAATATGCGTGCACCGGGCATGACACTTCATAAAATGCCGCTATTTGTGTGGTCTGTTCTCGTGACAGTGTTCCTGCTTCTTCTTGCGCTTCCTGTTCTTGCGGGTGCTATTACGATGTTGCTTACTGACCGGAACTTCGGCACAGCCTTCTTTGATGCCTCCGGCGGTGGTGATCCGGTTCTTTATCAGCATTTGTTCTGGTTCTTTGGTCATCCGGAAGTGTATATTTTGATCCTGCCAGGTTTTGGTATCATCAGTCATGTTGTATCGACCTTCTCTAATAAGCCGATTTTCGGTTACCTTGGGATGGCATATGCGATGGTGGCTATTGGTGTGGTCGGCTTTATCGTATGGGCCCACCATATGTTCACTGTTGGCATGGATGTTGACACAAAAGCCTACTTTACGGCGGCAACCATGGTTATTGCGGTTCCTACCGGAATTAAAATTTTCTCATGGCTTGGAACCATGTGGGGCGGGTCAATACGCTTTGAAACTCCAATGTTGTTTGCGCTTGGTATGATTTTCCTTTTCACCATAGGTGGTGTAACGGGGGTTGTGCTTGCCAACGCAGGTGTGGATACATCAATGCATGACACATATTATGTTGTTGCCCACTTCCATTATACGATGTCTATGGGTGCACTATTCTCTATTTATGCCGGCTGGTATTATTGGATTGGTAAAATGAGCGGCAAGCAATACCCGCAGCTTTTATCTAAACTGCATTTCTGGTTTACATTTGTTGGTGTGAATATGATTTTCTTCCCGCAGCATTTCCTTGGACTTGCAGGAATGCCACGCCGTATTCCGGATTATCCAGATGCCTATGCACAGTGGAACTTCTGGTCATCTGTTGGTTACGGCGTAATGGCTGTAGGACTTGTATGTTTCCTTATCGGACTGTTTGTAACACTTCGTTCCAAACAGCGTGTAGGGGATAACCAGTGGGGCGAAGCGGCGACAACGCTTGAGTGGACGCTATCTTCACCACCACCATTCCATCAGTTCAATGAACTGCCACGGATTAAATAATTATATTGTTGCCGGGCATATAGCCCGGCAGTTCTTAATTTGGTGTTTAAAGTAAAATAACATGGACATTACATCTTCAGATCATGAGTTAAATGATTATTACCTGCCAAGTGCGGGTGATTATTTCAGTTTGCTTAAACCACGTGTGATGTCACTCGTCATTTTTACAGCACTGATTGGATTACTGGTTGCGCCGGGAACAATTCATCCGGTTATTGGCTTTACTGCAATATTGTGTATTGCGGTTGCTGCGGGTGCGGCTGGTTGCCTTAATATGTGGTACGAGGCAGATATCGATGCCAAAATGAAACGCACGGCAGGCCGACCAATTCCCGCCGGAAAAATTGATCGTGAATCTGCGCTTCATTTTGGGGTAGCACTTTCTGTAGCATCAGTTCTGATTATGGGATTAATGGTCAATGTTATTTCAGCATTGCTTCTTGCCACGACCATCCTGTTTTATGTTGTTGTTTATACAATCTGGCTAAAACGTCGCACTCCGCAAAATATTGTTATCGGTGGAGCGGCAGGTGCATTTCCGCCGATGGTTGCCTGGGCGGCCGTGACCGGCGATGTGAGCTTGGGCAGCATTGTGCTGTTTTTAATTATTTTTATGTGGACCCCGCCTCATTTCTGGGCTCTTTCGTTATTTGCCTGTAAAGATTATGCCAAGGCCGGGGTTCCGATGCTTCCGGTTGTAAGTGGGGAAAGCTATACTAAGAAACAGATTATGCTCTATACTTTGCTTATGGTGCCTGTAACGATACTTCCATGGTATCTTGGCTTTGCAGGTTTAACCTATGGCATTACGGCCTCTATCCTTGGTGGGATGTTTATCTGGTTATCGTACGCCTTATTAAGTGAGAAACAGTCTGTTGAAAAAAATAATACTGGTGCAAAACGTGTATTTTTATTTTCAATATTTTATCTGTTTGCATTGTTTGCGATGCTCGGTATTGAAAATTTAGTTGGAAGGTTGCTTTAAATGCCGTTACATGAAGAACATAAAAAACGTGCCGGTCGCAATTACACGCTTGCTTTGATACTTGGTGGTCTTGTTGTGCTTTTCTTTGTAATTACGCTTGTAAAGCTAGAGGTTATTTAAAAATATGGATAATCATATGCCACAGACTCCAAATCATTCAAAAACGCTGCTAATGGCACTTGGGATTGTCTTCTCGATGGCGGTGCTCGTTGCTGCATCGGTTCCATTATATCAGATGTTTTGTCAGGTTACAGGTATTGGCGGGACAACCAAAACAGCAGAATATGCCCCTGATGCCAGTATGATAAAGGATCGGGAAATCACCGTATTGTTCAATGCGGATATTAATGGTGACCTGCCATGGTATTTCAAACCAGTTCAGCGCAAAGTCAAAGTACGTATTGGTGAAGAAGCACTGATTTTTTATAAAGCTGTTAACGAAAGTGACAAGCCGGTCACGGGTGTTGCCACTTTCAATGTTACACCGTTTAAAACGGCATATTATTTTAACAAGGTTGAGTGTTTCTGCTTTACTGAGCAAACATTACAGCCAGGAGAAGAAGTTGATATGGCGGTAAGCTTCTATATTGATCCCGAATTCGTTGAAGACGAAGATGTGGATGAAATTAAAGAACTTACACTTTCATATACATTCTTCCCGTCAGATGATTACAACAAACAATTTGAATAGATATATAAGGAATATTTTATGTCAGATTCGCACGCACCTAATCATAATTATCACCTCGTAGATCCAAGCCACTGGCCTATTTTTTGCTCAGCGGCGGCATTTATGCTGTTTTTCGGTGGTGTTTTATACATGCATGAAATTCCGCTGATCTCATTTACCGAAATGGTAGATGGAGCAGAAGAAACACGCGTGGTCATTGGTCATTCTGCGCTAGTTATTGTGGGCGCGTTACTTACCATATTCGGCGCTTACAGCTGGTGGGGTGATGTGATCCGTGAAGGTGAACATGAAGGGTACCATAAACCGATCGTACAACTTGGTCTTCGCTATGGTATGTTCCTGTTTATTATTTCAGAAGTTATGTTCTTTCTGGCATGGTTCTGGGCATTTTTTAATGCAAGTGTATTTCCGACTGAAGCCATCAATTTTGTGTGGCCACCTGAGGGGGTAGAAGTACTTGACCCATGGCATCTGCCACTTGTGAACACATTAGTGCTTCTTCTATCCGGTTGTACTGTTACATGGGCGCATCATTCGCTTGTTGAAGGCGACCGTAAAATGTTCAAACAAATGCTTCTATATACGATCCTTCTTGGTGCATTCTTTACCGCTATCCAGGCATATGAATATAGTCACGCAACATTTGGTTTTACCGATGGTATCTATAGTTCGACATTCTATATGGCAACCGGTTTCCACGGCTTTCATGTGTTGATTGGTACCATATTCCTGACTGTTAACTTGCTCCGTGCTTATGCGGGTCACTTTAAACCGGATCATCATTTTGGTTTTGAGGCTGCAGCATGGTACTGGCATTTTGTTGACGTTGTGTGGCTGGTTCTGTTTTTCTGTATTTATGTCGGGATAACAGGCTAAAACCTTTGACAGAATCTGAAAATTATGACACCCCAGTTTCGCCGATAAAAGCGGGACTGGGGTGTTCCTGTCCACGGTGTGGTAAAGGAAAATTATTTAAGGGGTTTCTTGATTTCGCTGATAAATGCGATAGTTGCGGGCTCGACTATTCTGAATTTGATACAGGCGATGGTCCGGCGGTGTTTATCATTCTGATAATGGGATTCATTGTTGTGGGGTTAGCACTTGTCGTTGAAGTTAATTTCCAACCGCCGCTTTGGCTTCATGCACTCATATGGGGCCCATTAATACTTGGCGGTTCGCTGCTAATGCTAAGACCGATGAAAGGAGGTCTTATTGCCATGCAGTATTTATATAAAGCGCGCGAAGGAAAACTGGACGAATAATTATGACAAAATACAGTTTTAAGCCAAGATTTTGGCCTACGGTCTTCACGGGTGTGATGCTTGTATGTCTGCTTGCACTGGGGTTTTGGCAAATGCACCGTCTTGAATGGAAATTGGGGTTGATTGCACAGATCGAAGAACGTGCCTTTATGGAACCGATTTCCCTCCCCACGGATAATAGAGATCCTGATCTGCTTGAATATCAGTCCGTTGTTGTAAACGGTACATTTCTTAATGATAAAGAAATGACCAGATATAGCGTTGGCCCCAACGGTGAGCCTGGCTATGATCTTTACACACCGTTTGTTTCAGGTGATGGCTATACGATAATAATAAACAGAGGCTGGGTACCGGAAGCATTGAAAAGTCAGGATGAACGGCGACAGACCCTTGAAACAGATAAAGTTACGGTTAAAGGACTTCTCAGAAAACCCGAAAGCAAATTATGGTACGGCCCTGAAAATGAACCAACAAATAACAACTGGTATTATAATGATTTGACGGCAATGGCTGCGGCTCAAAATATATCCAATGTTTATCCGATGTATCTATTCGCGGCCAAAGAAGGCGGCGACCTAAATCTCCCAATTGCCGGAAGAACAGAAATAAATATTGTTAATAATCATCTGGATTATGTTCTCACATGGTTTGGACTGGCGATTGTACTGGTGGTTATTTATGTTATCGCCCATCTTAAAAAGAACGAAGAGACAGTATAAGAAACGCTTGCAAGTTGGCGGATTATCGCTAATGTCTGTTGCGAAAATTCAGGCGTTAGCCTTAAAGGACAGGAAAAGTGAAATACATCAGTACACGTGGTGAAGCACCAGTTTTAAACTTCGAAGAAGTATTGCTTACCGGACTAGCCAGAGACGGGGGATTATACCTTCCCGAATCATGGCCGACTTTTAATGCTGAGGAAATTCGGGCAATGCGGGGTATGAGCTACCAGCAAGTCGCCTTCAAAGTAATGTCACCTTATGTCTGTTCTGAAATTCCTGAAGATGATTTCAAAGATCTTATAGAAAAAGCATATTCAAGTTTCCGTCATGATGCGATAGTACCTTTAAGCCAGATTGGGAGCAACGAATGGATATTGGAACTTTATCATGGTCCTACGCTAGCGTTTAAGGATGTCGCTTTGCAGCTTCTTGGACGCCTTTTTAGTTATGTTTTAAACAAACGAAGAGAAAAAATAACGATCGTAGGGGCTACTTCCGGTGATACAGGTTCCGCAGCAATTGATTGTGTGCGCGGGAGCAAGAGCGCGGATATATTTATGCTTCATCCAAAAGGGCGTGTATCGGATGTGCAGCGCCGCCAAATGACAACTGTCATTGAAGATAATGTGCATAATATTGCCCTTGAAGGCGATTTTGATAATTGTCAGGCACTGGTTAAAGCCTTGTTCAATGATCTTGAATTTCGTGACCAAATCAATCTTTCCGCCGTTAACAGTATTAACTGGGCACGGGTAATGGCGCAGATCGTATATTATTTTACGGCAGCATTGGCGCTTGGGGCACCGGATCGACGGGTGTCATTCAGTGTTCCGACTGGTAATTTCGGGGATGTCTATGCAGGCTATATTGCAAAACAAATGGGCCTTCCGATTGAACAACTTGTTGTTGCAACCAACGTGAATGATATTCTCTCTCGTACACTTTCAAGTGGTGAATATAAGGTGGGTGAAACCATTCCAACCATAAGCCCGAGTATGGATATACAGGTTTCCAGTAATTTTGAACGGCTTCTGTTTAATATTTATGATGGTGATGGCAGTGAAATTAGAAATTTGATGGAAAATCTTAAGCAAGCCGGTGTGTTCACCATTTCTGATGCACAGCTTACAAGAGCAAAAGAAACATTCACAGCCATGCGTGTTTCAGAAGAAGAAACAAAAAACACAATAGCTGACGTTTTTAAAACGAGCGGTCATATGATTGACCCTCATACTGCCGTTGGTGTCTTTGCCGCGCGTAAGATTTGGCTTGATCATAAAATACCTATGGTATCTTTAAGTACGGCACATCCTGCCAAGTTTCCGGAAGCTGTGAATGAAGTAACAGGAAAGCATCCTGAACTTCCTCCCCATATGGCCGACCTGTTTGAACGGGAAGAAAAATTTGACACTTTGGCTAATGATCTTGCTACGCTTAAAAGCTACATTCTGGAAAATATATGAGTGTCGAAATCACCACGCTGACAAATGGTTTGCGCGTCGTTACTGACCGGATACCCAATGTAGAAACGGTTACAGTAGGGGCTTGGGTGGATGTTGGCAGTCGTAGTGAGAAAAGCAATGAAAACGGCCTTTCACACATGCTTGAACACATGGCGTTTAAGGGTACCGAAAGAAGGTCTGCGCTTGATATTGCAGAAGAAATAGAAGATGTAGGTGGTTATCTGAATGCTTATACATCCAGAGAGCATACGACATATTATGCGCGGTTATTAAAGGAGGATCTGGCACTTGGTGTTGATGTGCTTGCAGATATTTTACAGCACTCAACCTTTGAGCAGGAAGAACTTGACCGGGAGCGCGGTGTTATCATTCAGGAAATTGGACAAGCCGAAGACACCCCCGACGATATTGTCTTTGATTTAATGCAGGATGCAGCCTATCCGAACCAACCGATGGGACGACCAATTCTTGGATCAATTGATCTGGTTAACAGTTTTAGCCGCCCTGACTTGTCCTCTTATATGTCCCGTCATTATAAGTCCGCAAATATGGCGGTAGTTGCGGCTGGAAATCTTAACCATGATCTCTTTGTTAAAATGGTTGAAGATCAGTTTAGTGCACTTGATAGCAGCCCTGATAAAGAAAAAATCCCGGCCACATATAGCGGTGGTTATAATTATTCGGGCAAGGATCTGGAACAAGTGAACCTGTTATTCGGATTTGACGGAATATCCTTTACTGATCCGGACTATTATACTTCACAAGTGCTTGCTATGGCTTTTGGTGGCGGCATGTCATCCCGGTTATTTCAGGAAGTTCGCGAAAAACGTGGTCTGGTCTATTCCATTTATGCGTTTATGGTATCATATGACGATGGCGGTACATTTGGTATACATGCGGGTACGGGACCAGGGCAGGTAAGGGATCTTTTACCGGTTGTTGCCGATGAATTTCACAAAATAACAGAAAATGTTTCCGAACAGGAAATTGAGCGCGGCAAGGCACAGATCAAGGCAGGAATTTTGATGTCCTTAGAAAATACCACAAGCCGTATGGAACAGCTTGGCCGTCAACAAATGATTTATGGTCGTCATATATCACGGGAAGAAATACTGGCCGAAATTGAAAGCGTCGATGCAAATGCGGTTAAAAAATGTGCCGCGCGCTTGCTCAAACAAAGTAAACTCAGCATCGGTGCGGTTGGCCCGCTGCAGGGACTTACTGATTATGATAAGATTTCTGCTTTATTCTAATCGGGTATATCGTCGTTGTATTTTGGTAAATCATCATCAAGTGATACATGATTAAGTGCTCTGTGGGTCCAGATATGCCGGGTTATTTTAATTTCATTTGGTTTTTCCAAAGCACCGATAGGGATATCAAAACATTTATCTGTGTGGATAGAAACGTTTGAGCCACATTTTTTACAAAAACCGCGCTGCAAATTTTTGCTTGATTGATATTTCGTGATTGTGCCTTTGGTAACACGCACATTTTCTTTATCAAATATGACCCAAACCATAAAACTTGAACCGGATGATTTTTGGCACATGATACAGTGGCAATATTCGGCATAGTTGGGGCTACCCTTTGCTTCAATTTCTATATCACCGCACAGGCAGCTTGCTTTGTGGACTACATCGTTCATTTTAAAACATCTTAATGTAATTGGGTTCCGTTTCTATGCGCCCGCACCATTGATTAATTGCGGGAAAACGGGACATATCAAAATCACCCATATACGCTTTATGAGTGTAAGCATATAGTGCGATATCCGCGATCGTTATGCTATCGCCCACCAAATAATCATTCTCTGAAAGATGATCTTCCATAATTTGCAATGCGGTATATCCTTTTTCATGCAATGTGGGGATTTCATCACGCCTGGGCGTGTCTTCAGGTAGCATTGTCAAAATAAATTTTGCAACAGCAACAAAGGGTTCGTGTGAATATTGTTCAAAAAAGAGCCATTCCATAACTTTGGCCTGTTCCCATTTATCAGTAGGAAAATATTTTGTATCTTGTGCCATATAAAAAAGAATTGCGTTTGATTCAGCAAGACAACGTCCATCTTCAAACTGAAGAACCGGAATACGGCCATTTTTGTTGATGTTGGAAAGATAGTCTTCTGTGCGGGTCTCGCCCTTTACCACATCATATTGAATGGTTTTAAAATCCATATCCAGCAGTGACAATATGAGGCGCACTTTATAGGCATTTCCAGATTCCGTATTATCGTGAACAATAAGCATTTCATAAATCCAATAGCGGTTGTTTAGCGTGATTGAATACTTTTTTCATAACTGTTGGCAAGGCATAATTATCTACCTGATGCAGAGGACACCATTCCCCTTCCTGAAGGTTTATCATTTCTTCAAGGTCAAGACGAACAATTTTAAGCTCCAGATGAAAATGAGTAAATGTATGCTTGACGACACCTGGCATTAATTCCCAGTTTGCAATAATGGGAACACGCGGCGCCGGAATATTTTCCCAGCTGTTGCTTGGCGCCCATTCATCGGATGGCACTTCCATCATGCCGCCAAGAAGCCCTTTTTCCGGACGGCGGCGCAACCACACATGACCGCCATACTCAGCCCAGAACGCATATCCACGTCTTGTTTCAAGTGGTTTTTTACTTAATCTTCTTGGAAGGTCAGCTTCAATACCCATTTGTTTTGAAATACAATCGGCTTCCCATGGGCAGCGGTCACATTTTGGCGATTTTGGTGTACAGACAGTTGCTCCTAAATCCATTATTGCCTGTGCATAATCACCGGGGCGGTGGTCGGGAGTTAGTTTCTTTGCATAATCCCTGATTTCCGGACGGGAATCAGGAAGTGGCGTTTCAATATTAAAAAGTCTTGAAAGGACCCGTTCTACATTGCCATCAACCACGGCTTCCGGAACATCATAAACAATTGAACTAATCGCGGCGGCCGTATAGGCTCCAACGCCGGGTAATTTAAGAAGATCATCATAATAGACAGGAAATCTGCCCTGCAGGTCTTCTGTTATATAAAGAGCACATTTGTGCAAATTTCTTGCCCGCGCGTAATAACCCAGACCCGCCCACGCTGTCAGTACATCGTCCAGGTTCGCCGCCGCCAGAAGTTCAATTGTCGGCCATTCCCGGATAAATTTTTCAAAATACGGAATCACTGTGGCTACGGTTGTCTGCTGTAGCATGATTTCACTAAGCCAAACATGATAGGGATCCGGTTGAATGCCTCCAACTTTGGCTTCCGGTGAAACGCGCCAAGGTAACGTTCTGGCATTATGATCATACCAATCAAGCAGAGAGTCGACCAACTCATGCTTTTTTTCGGTATTATCTTTCTCGTTTACCATCTCCGCCCCTGTTCAGTGATTCTTATAAAGAACTATACAATAATGTATAATGTCAGCAAATTTTATATCCAGAAGCCCCCTAACAGGTTATCCTTGAAGCATGAACGACAATGTTAATCAGAACAGAACTTTCAAAACCAAATCAATTGCGGACCTTGCGAGCAAAATTAATTCCCGCGCTTTTCGCCGTTATGGATTTGCAAAAAGTGATATTGTTCTGCACTGGAAAGAAATTGTTGGTGAAATTTTAGCAAGGTCAAGTTTACCCGAACGTCTTGCTATGCCAAGGGAAACTGAAAAAGAAGAAGGCAAGGCAGGCGTATTGCATATCCGAGTAGAAGGAAGCTTCGCGCCGGAAATGCAGCATCTGGAGCCATTGGTGATTGACCGAATTAACTCATATTATGGTTTTAGGGCTGTGGGTAGGTTGGTTTTTCACCATGGTCATCTTGAACAAACGCACCGAGCAGGAAAATATGTGTTGCCGATTCTAAGTGATTCTCAAAAGCAGGAACTGAATCTTCTGCTTAAGGGTATTAAAGATGATAAATTACGACAAAGTTTATTTAATGTTGGTGCCGAAATAATGGCAGGCGTCACACCTAAGAATGTAAGGCAAAGTAAGCGTTTCACGCGAAGAGGCAAAGGAAGCCTGAATAAATCAGATAAAAAGAATTGATAAAACATAAAAAGATTATGATTCAAGGCTTGATTTGTCATCAATTTCATTTTTATATTATCAACAATATATTGTAGGTGATTTATGTTAAAACAACTATATAGGCTAAAATTCAACCATTTTATCAAAATGGTATTAGGATTGCTTTTTTCTTTTATTCTATCCTCATGCGGTGATGATTCTGACCAATCGGGAAATATGGCAGCGGAAGTTGAACGGGTCGTATCAGAAACTCCTGTTGATCAACCGTCATCAGATTCACAGCCCGAAGCAATGACAGAGGAAACTGCTGATGGAGTAGCTCAGGAAAGCGCTGATATGTCTGCTCCATCAGATTCAGATTTTTTGAATTACGACATGGTGATGGGTGACCCAAATGCACCTGTAGAAATTATTGAGTATGCATCAATAACCTGCAATCATTGTGCAACGTTTCACAACAATGTGCTTCCAAGAATTAAAGAAAAATATATCGATACCGGTCAGGTAAAGGTCGTAACAAGAAGTTTTCTTCTAAATGGCATTGATTTGCAGGGGACGGCCATTTCCCGTTGTGTAGCACCAAACAGATATTTCAGATTCATGGATGTTGTTTTTGAAAGACAGTCCCAATGGTATGACATTAACGAATATAATCGTCTGAACAGTCTTCATGACCAGCAAACCGCGGGACAGATGTTTGTAGAGCATACTGTCAGCGAGCTTTCAAAAATTGCGCGTCAGGCAGGAGTTAATCAGGCAAGGATCGATGAATGTATCGCAAGTGAAGAAATTGGTGAATATGTCATCTCTGTTTATAATGAAGGCAGAACAGTTCATAAGGTTACAGCAACCCCGACCATTCTGGTTAACGGCAATAAAACAAACAACGATTATGGATCTATCGAACGTGCGATAGAGGCGGCGTTAGACTAGTTTAAAAATTTATGGAAAGGCAGTAATTTGCATTTCACGCGACTAAGATTATCAGGTTTCAAATCATTTGTTGATCCAACTGAATTAGTGATTGAACCTGGATTAACCGGGGTTGTAGGCCCGAATGGTTGCGGAAAATCAAACCTGCTTGAAGCGCTGCGCTGGGTAATGGGTGAAAATTCTGCCAAAAGTATGCGCGGAAATGGCATGGATGATGTGATTTTCGCCGGCACATCCACAAGACCGGCAAGGAACCTTGCTGAAGTCACACTCAGCCTTGATAATGAAGATCGCACAGCACCCGCAGCATTTAACGATGAACGCGATCTTGAAATTTCCCGCCGGATTGAACGGGACAGTGGTTCCGCATACCGAATGAATGGTAAGGAAATTCGTGGTAAAGATGTAAAGCTTATGTTCGCTGATGCATCGACAGGCGCACATTCACCTTCACTCGTCAGTCAGGGCAGGATAGGGTCGCTTATTAGTGCCAAGCCAAAAGAAAGGCGTGCGATACTCGAAGAAGCAGCCGGGATCAGTGGTCTACACTCAAGGCGTAAGGAAGCGGAAAGCAAGCTTCGAAGTGCTAATAAGAACCTCGAGCGACTAGGTGATGTTGAGATAGGGCTTAATGATCAGATCAGAAGCCTTAAAAATCAAGCTCGGCAGGCAACCCGCTATAAAAATATTGCCCGGGAAATCCGAAAACTTCAATCTTTGCTACTTTATATTGAATGGAAAAATATCCAGAAAAATATTTCTGAAGCATCCAGAAATGAAAAAGAAGTTTCCATTATTGTCTCAAAAGTTACGAATGAACTTGCGTCGCTAAGTAAAGAACAGGCAATACTTGCGGCCAAGCTTCCCGAACTAAGACTGTCTGAAGCGGAACTATCTGCAAAACTTCATCGCCTGACAGTCAGCAGGGACGGACTTGATGGTGAGGAGCAGCGTATTGCCGAAACGCAACAAAAACTGATGGGGCAGTTGGAACAGATTGCGCAGGATGAAATCCGAGAAAAAGATACGGTAAAAGATTCGCTAGCAACAATAGAACGCCTTGAACGTGAAAGAAATCTGATAGAAGAGGAAATTTCTGGTTCAGAAGGAAATATTGAAGAACTAGCGAAAATATTAAGAGAAAAGCAGGCGGATACCCTTGAAGCGGAGCTTGCACTTGAAGAACTCATGACAAGCCAGGCAGAGCGCAATGCGGACAGGCTTAATTTTACACGTGAGATAGAAGAACGCCGCGGACAAATCCAAAATCTTGAAGAGCAGAAGATAACAGTCGAAGAGCGTCTTTCCACACTTGAAGATAACAACCTGTTCACACAAACTCTTTCTGGTGCAGAAAAAAAACTTAAAGAAGCTGAACAGCAAATTACCAAAATGCGACTTGCATTTAATGAAGCTGAAGATAAGCGTCAGTCCATTCAGCAAATGGAGCAGGAAGCAAGAAATATGCTTCAGATATGCGAAGGCAAAATGGCAAGGGTGCTTGCAGAAAAAGAAGCACTTGAAGAAGTGCTTAAATCAGATTTTGGGGAGAAAGGTATCCCACTTCTTGAAAAACTTAGTGTGGAAAAAGGTTACGAAACCGCATTGGGTGCTGCACTGGACACTGATCTTGATGCAAGCGACGATCAAAAGTCTTCCATCCACTGGCGCGACCTGCCACCACTTAAGGAAGCACATGATTTTCAGGGCGGCATCGAAACACTGGATAAATTTGTAAAAGCACCGTCACTGTTAAAACGACGACTAAGCCAAATTGGTGTTGTAAAAAATCAGGATGAGGCACTTTCACTTATAGCGGAGCTCAAACCCGGACAGCGGCTTGTTACATTGAGCGGCGGTGTATGGCGTTGGGACGGTCTTTGTGTGTCGCCGGATGCACCGTCGGGTGCAGCGATCCGTCTTGCACAAAAAAACAGACTTGAAAATCTCAAGAGCGAATTTTCGGCGCGTGAAAAAGACGTAGAGAAGGCAAAAAAAGAGCATGAACAACGTCAGCAGGAACACGCAGACATAAAACAAGTAAGCCGCGTTGCCCGCGATGAATGGCGGGTTGCAGATGAAGCGGCCATAGAAGCACGGCGAAAACTTACCGAAGCTGAAAAACTGGCAGCACGGCACCAATCAGAGGAAACGGCGTTAAAAGACCGACTGGAACATTTGTTGCAGGATATAAAAGATCAAAATGTTCGTTATCATGCTGCTATCGAAAATCTGGAGAACTTGCCTGAGACTGTCGACCTTGAGAATGAAATTGCCAAGAAGCGCGACATTGTAGAAATAAAACGAAGCGAATTTTCTGATGCCCGTATTGCCCATGACAGCCATTATAACCAGAGCGAAATGCGCTTAAAAAGACTGGAACAAATAAAGGCAGAACATGAAAACTGGAAAGTGCGTATCGGTAATATAAATAACCATCTTGAAAGTTTAACGGTTCGGGCTGAAGAAGCTAAAAAAGAACTGACGACACTTGAAAACCGCCCTGGTGAAATAGTCGTTGAGCGTCGCGAGCTCAATAAAATGATTGATCAAGCAGGTGAAGAAAGACAGAAGTCTGCAAATGCACTTGCAGAAGCCGAAAATGAACTGGCAACTAAAGAAAGCGAAATGCGCAAAGTTCAAACCCAACTCAGTGAAGTGCGGGAACAAAAAGTGCGTCTGGAAACCAATCTTGAACAATATGCGGAGCAAAAAGAAAATCTTGACCGCAGAATTCATGAAGAGTTTGACTGCGAACCCGCGGAACTTTATGCGATTACGGAATTAAATGAAGGAGAAGAACTTCCGGATGCGGAAGAATCTCATTTTAAACTGGAACGGCTTAAAATTGAACGTGAAAGACTGGGGGCCGTAAACCTTCGTGCAGAAACAGAACTTGAAGAAATAAATGCGCAGCTTGAAGCATCCATTAAAGAACGTGAAGAGCTTGAAGAAGCAATAAAACGACTACAGAAAGCGATTTATGACCTGAACCGCGAAGGCCGTG
The DNA here is from genome assembly GCA_030432815.1 of Alphaproteobacteria bacterium. Classification (GTDB taxonomy): domain Bacteria; phylum Pseudomonadota; class Alphaproteobacteria; order Sphingomonadales; family Emcibacteraceae; genus Pseudemcibacter. The sequence continues at coordinate 22,730 of JAUILB010000009.1, forward strand.
CAAGGATGCTCAAGGCCTTTGACGAAGTGAATAACCATTTTAAAAATCTGTTCACAACCCTTTTTGGTGGTGGTGAAGCGTATCTTGAGCTTACGG
>JAUILB010000276.1 GCA_030432815.1 Alphaproteobacteria bacterium
CATCGCTTTATAATCCCCCGCGACTGCCGCATCAAACATGTTTGGAATACGGTAACCCGGTTCCGGATCAAGTTCCACCCCCCAGTCCTGTTCAAATTGTGAGCGAACATCATCAATGCTTACATGACGGTATCCCGGAAGCTCATGCGGAAATGATCCCATATCACATGATCCCTGGACATTGTTCTGCCCCCGTAACGGATTTACGCCAACGCCGGTCCGCCCAATATTCCCTGTCGCCATCGCCAGATTGGCCATGCCAATCACCATTGTTGACCCTTGTGAATGTTCGGTGACCCCAAGACCATAATAAATAGCCGCATTTCCCCCTGTCGCATAAAGTCGTGCCGCCGCACGAATATCTTTTGCGGGCACACCTGTATGTTTTGCAACACTTTCCGGGCTGTTTTCCGGCCTAATAATAAAGTTGTGCCAATCTTTGAAGGCTTCTGTATCGCATCGTTCATCAATATATTGCTGATCCTGGAGCCCTTCTGTCATCACGACATGCGCAAAGGCATTGATCATGGCAACATTGGTTCCCGGCTGCAGCGGCAAATGATAATCAGCCTTGATATGAGGCGACTTTACAAGCCCCGTTTTCCGAGGATCTACAACAATAAGCTTCGCCCCTTCGCGAAGTCGTCTTTTCATCTGGCTGGCAAAAACCGGGTGCGCATCCGGTGGATTGGCACCGATTACGACAATGACATCCGTATCCATAACACTGTCAAATGTTTGTGTGCCTGCTGATGTGCCCAGCGTTTCCCTAAGACCATAGCCCGTTGGTGAATGGCATACGCGGGCACAGGTATCAACATTGTTATTCTTAAAGGCCGCCCGGATCAGTTTTTGCATTACAAACACTTCTTCGTTTGTACATCTTGATGATGTGATGCCACCAATGGATTTTCGGCCGTGTTTTTTACTAATCGCCATAAGCCGGTTTGCGGTAAATTCAATTGCTTCGTCCCAGCCAACTTTTTTCCATGGATCTGTGATTTTTTCCCGGATCATCGGGCTTAGCATACGGTCTTCATGAATGGCATAATCCCAGGCAAACCGTCCCTTTACGCAGGAGTGACCATGATTTGCCTGTCCATCTTTCCATGGCATCATCCGGACAACTTCTTTGTCTTTTACTTCCGCTTTAAATCCGCACCCAACGCCGCAATAAGCACAGGTTGTCACTACACTTCGATCCGGTTTTCCAAGTTCAGCGATTCTTTTTTCAAACAAACTGTCTGTAGGGCAGGCCTGTACGCATGCACCGCAGGATACACAGTCTGATGCAAGGAAGGATTGGTCCGTACCTGCCGCGATCTTGCTATCAAAACCCCGCCCATCAATGGTAAGGGCGAAAGTCCCCTGTACCTCTTCACAGGCACGAACACATCTTGCACATAAAATACATTTTGACGGATCAAAGCTGAAATACGGGTTACTGTCATCAATGATGGTCTTAAGATGATTATGCCCGTCTTTTCCGTATCTGTTTTCTTTAAGGCCTACAAGTCGCGCCATATCATGAAGCGGGCTGTTGTCATCAGGATGATCGGATATATAAAGTTCCATTATCCCTCGACGAATTTTTGTCAGGCGATCAGAAGTTGTCTTAACCGACATATTCTGCGCCACCGGGGTGGTACATGATGCAGGGGTACCGCGGCCACCTTCAATTTCAACCAGACAAAGACGGCATGACCCGTATTCCTTGATGCTATCGGTCGCACAAAGACTTGGGATATCCACATCAATCATACGGGCTGCGCGCATGACAGACGTCCCTTCAGGAACAGAAACAGCTTTCCCGTCAATGGTCAGATCAACCATTTTATCCGATTTTTTAACCGGCGTACCGTAATCTTTTTCTGTGATCAGGGTCATTTTCTAATCCTTAAATTCTTCCGGCCAATGTTCCATTGCGCTTTTGACCGGTATGGGGGTCATTCCCCCCATGGCACATAACGATGAACTATCCATCAAATCACAAAGTTCTTTAACCAGTTCCCAGTTACCGCCATCAATTTGTTCAACACCGCGGGTTGATCCTATCCGGCATGGTGTACATTTGCCGCAGCTTTCCACTGCACAGAATTCAAATGCAAATTTAGCCTGCTCTTTCATATCTACTGTTTCATCAAAAACAACAATACCACCATGGCCCAGAACGGCGTGCGCCTCTGAAAAAGCTTCATAATCCAGCGGCAGATCAAAATTATCGGGTGCGATATAGGCCCCAAGCGGGCCGCCAACCTGCACCGCCTTAACTGGTCTGCCGCTAAATGTGCCGTGGCCAAAATGATCGATCATCTCACCAAGGGTTATACCAAAAGCTTTTTCCACCAAACCACCGCGCTTTATATTACCGGCCAGCTGGAATGCTATTGTACCACGGGAACGCCCAATTCCGAAATTTTTATAATATTCACCACCCCTGGCAAGGATAACCGGGATACTGGCAAGGGTAAGCACATTATTTATGATAGTTGGCTTGCCAAACAAGCCAACATGCGCCGGCAAAGGCGGTTTAGCCCGCACCATCCCCCTTTTTCCTTCAAGGCTTTCAAGCATTGCCGTTTCTTCACCGCAAACGTATGACCCGGCACCTATCCTGACTTCAAGTTCAAAATCTTTCCCGCTGCCGCAAATATTAACGCCCAGATAATTTTCTTTGATTGCAATTTGTATAGCGTCAATCAAGACAACTTTGCATAACGGGTATTCACTACGCAGGTAAATATACCCTTTGGTGGCCCCAACCGCGATGCCGGCAATGATCATCCCTTCGATTAGACAAAATGGATCACTTTCCATCAGTATCCTGTCGGAAAAGGTACCACTATCCCCTTCATCCGCATTGCAGCAGATATATTTTTGATCAGCATCTGTTTCATAAACGGTGTTCCATTTTATACCTGTTGGGAAAGCCGCGCCGCCACGACCACGCAGTCCTGACGTCATAACGTCATCAATAATTTCACGTTCAGACAACTTTAATGCGCGCTCAAGTCCCTCAAATCCGCCATTTTTTCGATAGTCGTCTATTGAAAGCGGATCAATTAACCCGCACCGGATGAAAGTAAGTCTTTCCTGATTTTTCAGATAATCAATTTCTGATGTCAACCCATGACATAAATTATGCGCTGCCCCTTCAAGAAAGCCTTCCTCATAAAGCTCCACCACATCGCTCACCGTAACAGGGCCATATGCAATGCGACCTTTATCAGTTTCCACTTCCACCAAAGGCTCAAGATATGTCATGCCCCAGGTTCCATTGCGGATTACATTTATGTCTTTTGAAAGAGCGGCAATTGCTGCTGCCACATCGTCAGCTCCCATGGAAACTGATGCTGTATCCCTTGGAACATAAACATTAATCATGATTCGATCTCCTTCATTAGAAGTTGATCAAAGTCGTCTTGGCCAACGCGAGCGTGGAGCTTGCCATTTATTTCCATGTTGGGGGAAAGGGCGCAATTCCCGAAGCAATAGACGGGCTCCAGTGTAAGATCCTCAGTAGTTTCACCCATATCAAGACCAAGTTTTTCTTTCACATGATTTGTTAAGGCACGACTTCCCATGGCCTGGCACGCTTCCGCCTGACATATCCTCACTACGGTTTTGCCGTGCGGTTTGGTTCTAAAATCGTGATAATAACTGATGACCCCGTGTACTTCGGCACGGGAAATATTGAAACCTTCCGCCGTTATATCAATCGTTTCTTTCGGGATATAGCCATAGATATGTTGCAATTCATGCAAACATTCCAGCAACCCGCCTTTCAAATCTTTATATTGATCTACGATATGTAATGCTTTTTCCATGTTAATCATGGGCTTATCCTATCACAATATAGAAGCGTGATGAATTAAATGATCATCCATAAATGTTGAAATGAAAAAATAACCGTGGTCATACCCGGAATGTCGTCTCAGTGTTAATTTTTGTGAGACCTTCTCACATGCCTGCTCAAATAATTCAGGCATAAGTTGGCTTTCCAGAAAGGGATCGTCAAGCCCCTGATCTATAAGAATTAATTTATCGCCAGATGCATCTCCACCACTTGAAACAAGGGC
>JAUILB010000277.1 GCA_030432815.1 Alphaproteobacteria bacterium
GGAGATCAACATCTTAATGAAGAGGGAACAGGTCTTGGTCTTTCTATAGTAAATTCTCTCATTGATCTTCATAATGGTAAGTTCATTCTTGAAAGTGAAGTTGATAAAGGCACTATTGCTACTATTGTTATTCCATCAGAAAGAGTTCTTCATACGGTGAGGGCTTCTCAGAACAAGAAGATACAGAATGTTGAACAGGTGATAGAAGCAACATCCTGATTATTTTTACGTAGTAAACTCTCATCTCATTCTTTTTCTAATCTCATTTTTATGTAAGCTTGTCGCATACTACTATTGGCATCACTTTAAAATTACTAAACTTCCTGAAAAATTAAAAATCAGGAAGATATCATGAAGAGAGTTTTGTTTGTTATGGCGTTTGCCATAACCAGTTTTTCGGCTTTTGCGCAGGAAGCGGTTGAGGGCGTTAAATTTAACGGTGATTATTTTGAAGGTGGATCCCCTGATAAACCCGGAATTATCATCCTTGGCGGTTCTGATGGTGGAAAATATAGCGACCGTGCCATGAAAATAGCCGATATGGGCTATAATGTCCTTGCACTTGAATATTTTAACCGCAGTGGTGCTGATAATGTGCCGGAAACATTGGAGCTTATCCCGCTTGAATATTTCGAAGAGCCCAAACGATGGCTTGCATTGCGTAACAACGGGGTAATCCTTTATGGTCTTTCCAAAGGTGCGGAACTGGCACTGGTTCTTGCCAGTTATGATAATGAGTATAAAGCGGTTGTCGCGCTTGCCCCCAGTAAGGTTGTCTGGCAGGGAAACCCAAAAGATTTCTCAAAAATTATGGAAAGTCCATCAAGCTGGAGCAAGGATGGAGAAGGCTTGCCGTTCGTTCCCTATATTTCACGCGAAGAACAACAAAGGCTTGGCTTTGATAACCGCCACGCCGCATCACTTACGAACGTGCGTGCAGTAGAACAGGCACGCATAGATGTTCAAAATATTCATATGCCGGTTTTGTTGCTTTCCGGTGGTAAAGATAAATCATGGCCGGCAACTGAAATGGCTGAGGAAATTTGTTCTAATATTGGCGGAAATTGCACTCATATAAATTATCCGGATGGTGATCATCTTCTTACTAATTATGAGGTAACTGTTCTCGCTGAAATCAGAAAATTCCTGCGGGGATTATGATAAAATTGCATGGGCTCTTACTGGAAATGTACCTATTTTTTCAATTTTGGGGGGTGTCGCTGTAAATTTAAAACCTTCAACGGGAAGGGATGATAAATTACACAAATGTTCAACAATTGGAATTTCTTCTGCCAGTAAAACAGTATGAACAGGTCTTGCCCCTGTGGATGTATCATCAATATTCAGGCTGTCTATCCCAACAAGAACGGCGCCTTGATCTCGGAGGTAGATTGCTGCTTTTTCAGTCAGGAATGGATGACCCTCAAAATATTGGTCACTTCCCCAGTGCCTGTCCCACCCGGTTTCCACCAATACGGCTTTGCCCCAAACGTCTGATGCGGCAAAGTTGGTCCACTCTATGGCTGGTCCTTCAATCCCACGAACACGAACCACAATCCCCGGTACATTAGAAACTTTATTGAGTAGGAGTTTGCTCAGATCGTGCCCATCGCGATATCTGTGATACGGCGTATCAAGATATGTTCCGGTATTGCCAACCATATCAATGCGACCAAATTGAAATTCCGTACCTTCTTCATAATTTTTTGCTGATTGGGCATGGCTTAAGTGATCGCAAATCAAGGGAGCGGGCAGCCCCTTATAGGTAATCATACCGTCAGTAATTTTATGGCTTAAATCTATGAAATCTGATTTTTTTATATCCCTTTTATCAGGAGTGACGGCACCCCGTTTATGGGCTTCTTCAATAATCTGTTTGTTAAGAATACGGACCTCTCCAACCATAAGCAGGCGTAGATCTTTTATAATGTATGTGGCAAGCGCATCATCATCAATATCGTTTCCATCAATATCAAGCCGGAAACCCTGACCCTGAATGCCACCACCATTTGAGAAATCCACTTCAAAGTCAAATGAAACTCGTTTTTCCATTTTATTTACCCTTTTTTGCACGGTGTCGACGGACTTTTGCCCGATTGCCGCAGCCCGATGACGACGAACACCAAATTCTGTTTTGTGGACGTGAATTATCCCGAAATATCATTTGACAATCTGGACACTCTCTCAGTTTTAATGCTGCATTTTCCGCAAGACAATTGATTGCATCTGCTGCAATCATCGAAAGTATTGCATTGAACGTGTCGCCAGAATCAAAATAAACAATGCCGTTTTTTAATGAAGGTCTTAGGTCAGCATTGACAGCACATTTATTGATCAGTTCTATATCGCTGTCTTTTGGTGGTGTTTCTGTAATAACGGCGCATAATGCTTTATAAATTGCTTCGCGCAGTTCTTTTACAGCTCCCACATCAATAGGAAAAGGAAAGCGCACGTTATAAAATACTGGGTCAGCATTACGTGTCCATTTTATAAAATCTTTTTCACTATTGATAAGATCGTAAGGAGACGTTTGCCGCTGAGCAACTGTATCAACGAAATTTAGTGCAAGTGAGCCTGCGGTATATTCAAAATTACGTATAGCCATGTAACCTATTTAACAGGTTACATGGCTAAGTCAATTATTTTCCTGAAGACTGTAACTTCGGATCGCAAGATTCCCCATAAGGATACTTTCCGTAAACGGCCCAGCAGAATCAAAGCTGGATGTCAGGGCTTTATGCTAATCTTATGGAGTCCAGTTTCTTTTCGTCATTGATAATTATGGATCCCAGTGTCTGGTGGGATAGGCAGGGGAGTGGTGAGGAAACACTATCACCTGTTGATGAATTATCTTCTTTTGACCAATGTCACACCGCCGGGGCCGATTATAACATCATCGCTTTGTATTCTATAAATCTGCGCAAGTCCCGGAGCGACAAATATTTTTATCTCATCACCATCTTTTTCAAAATCAAATTCAGCGATTTGGCGGCCAATCATTGATTGTCTTACTCTACCATCTCTGTCAAAGTCCAATGTTACGGCCCCCTGCATTGCTCTGTATTCTCCGGAAAAGCCACCGCCACAGGCACACAATAAAAGTAATATAGTATATCTTAATTTAGTCATTGCCTATCCAAATAATTTGCCGCAACATGTCATCTATAAGTCACGTAAGATTAATATTAGTTACATCTACATGAATATAGACTGAATATGATGTTAAGCAATTAAAGTGACCATCCCTCGCGATATTTTCGGCTGACAAATTGATTGGCGGGGTCAAAATTGGTAATACGCATATTTGGCCCGTCCCAAAGCAGCTTTTTACGCCCGGGGTAGTTTGTATCATCACCGTCTTTTTCCTGAAGACCGTAACTTCGGATCGCCAAATTCCCCATCAGGATACTTTCTGTAAGTGGCCCGGCAAAATCGAAGCTGGATGTTAATGCCTTGTGTTTATCACTGCCATATCCTGCCTTACAGGCGTCAACCCAATGGGCGCAATGGCCGTTTTCCGGCAGTTCAGTGGGGTTTTCCGGCCCGTCCATTGTGATGATTTCACCGGAATTAAGGTATATTTTTGGGTTCATGGCATATGTGCCACAGGTCATGATGCCTTTTTCACCCATCATGATCACACCATTGGTGCTGTCATCATCACCGATAGGATGATCAGCGGGGATCAGGTCCGGATGAAACGGCCGTAATCCCCCGTCGGTCCAGGTCATTTTTAATGGTTTTGTATTTTTTGCAGTCGCCGGAAAGCTAAGCTGCGTGCGCGATGATGGCGGGCAGCTATCCGGCAGATAGTCCGGCACCCAGTCCTGTGAATAAATGGCCCCGACGCTGCTTTCTACCTCCGTCGGGTAGCCAAGCCCCAACACACGAAACGGCGGGTCAATCAGGTGACATGCCATATCACCAAGAGCACCTGTTCCGAAATTCCACCAGCCGCGCCATTTGAATGGATGATAAAGCGGGTGATAATCAACCCATTCAGCGGGACCAATAAAATTGTCCCAGGCAAGGCCATCCATCATTTTTGGCATTTTCGTCGGGCTTTT
>JAUILB010000278.1 GCA_030432815.1 Alphaproteobacteria bacterium
CAGCATCCGGTCCAACTACAAAACCTTCTATTGACCGCCCATTTCGAAATGGGCTTAGTGCCAGTGCATCGACAAATTCAGAAATTGTATTTGCGGACACCGTTGATGATGATGTGGTAACTTGACTATTCTGCTTTGAAAAACCCGAAACGGTACGATCCTCGTCCAGATACTTTCTTTCAAGCTTGCCATTACGTCTGAATTCTATGCTGTCCGCATGAACAGCTGTTAAAACCGTATTTGGTGCAATCTCGTTTCCAACAGTAGCAAGCTGTTGCACCGACCCCTGGGACTGGAAAATTACAGTTCCGTCTCCGTTACCTCTTGCACGAATACCATAAATCTGAATATCCAGTGTGCTTTCGGGTATCTGCTGAGATGGCACCTGATCCATCATCCGGTTTTCTGGGTAGAAGGCATCAATGGTTCTTAAATATGTATAATCATCCGTTTTTGTAATATTGCGCGGACTTTCCGAAGAAATAACAATTTCAGTTGATATTTCCCCAGTACTGTTATTTTCGATCAAAAACAAAACCAGATTTGCGCTGATAAATGCCAATATAATTACAAAGACCAACTCCAAACCAGCAACAGAAAAACGAAATAAAGCCGGCAGTTCTGCTTTTATTTGTTGTCTCTGAGCTGTTTGCGATTCAACTGGCACAATCAAATTTCCTGAATAATATTCAAAAGGTGATTCTTTTGTTTCGTGTAATTTTTAGCAAACTTCTGTTATGGTTATGTTGCAGTAATGCTACAAAAATATTTCAGTTTCTGAATAAAAAAGCCCGGCTAATAACCGGGCCTAGTTCATTGAAATTATTAGATGTTTTCATTAAAATGAGTACTTAAAATCTAACTTAAATGTTCTTCCAATTTCAAAAGATTCCGCAATTTCAGTGCCCTGCATTCTTAGTGCCTTCTCATTAAGTAGGTTCTGGGCCTTAAATGTTACAGTTACCGGATTTTCGCCCCAAAGATGGACATCTCTACTGTAAAGCAGATTAAGCTGAAGCGGAATATCTTCGATCAGATCAGGACGGTTCGATGTACCCAGTCGGTAAATACGGTCTCCCTGATAATTGAAGATAATGTTGAATTTTTCTCCTATATCAAGATTTTCAAAACCGATTTGAAGATTGGCAAGATAGTCTGATTGACCCTGCAACCTGCCAACAAGGTTAGTAATTCGGTCAAAGTTCACAGCACTTCTGATCACTTCTGAATCGATATAGGATGCATTGGCCTTAACGAAGAATTCGCGGTCACCAATAGTTGCAATTATTTTTTCAATTTCAGCCTCAAAGCCTTTCAGTTTTGCACTATCCGCATTTGCAATGGTATCAGCTTCACCATCACCACGGGCGAAAATGGATTGTTCAATCGGATTATCTATTTCCTTATAAAATGCCCCAAGCGTCAGGCTTTCGCCTGCTGCAAAATACCATTCAAAACGAGCATCAAAGCTGCGAATAGTTGCTGGCATCAAATTGGGGTTTCCACGTTCTGTACGGCCATCTTCCCGCACAAAAAATACCGGTGCGAGTTCACGACTATCAGGTCTGTTTATCGTTTCGGAAAATGCAAGACGAATTTGCATATTTTCGATAAACTCCCATGTTACAGTAGCGGAAGGCAACCATTTGGTAAGATCCTGATTAATGACTATATCTTCGAATGTTGTACGGTCCGTTGACTGCACAGACTGCACACTGTCTTCATAACGCACCCCGGTCGACACCCGAACTGTATCGGTGACCTGCGCATCGATTTGCGCAAATAACTGGGTGTTTTCAAACTCTGCTGTAAAAGCACTAGAAGCATCGAAAAATTCATCAAGGAAAATACCATTTGGATCAATATTAACCGACCCAAATATTACCTCTGGCACGTAACGTCTTAGTTCATCATTTGATACCTGCGACAGGTTAAATCCATATTTTTTATAATCAGAATCACGGCTTTTTTCATTGTAACTTGCACCGAATTTGAAATCCAACTGCATTGAATCGATGTAAAACGGTTGCTTAACATTAAAACCAATGTCTTTGGACTGGTCATCAAGATCACCATATTCGATCCGGTTGCTGTCATTCCGACGAAGCATTTCAAACGCATCTGCATTATTATCATACACATATGTGTATCTTTTACGCATTGGTACATCACGTTTTGCTTTTGTTGAGTTCGCATGCCAATAAAATTCCGTTTCAGATGCATCAAAGAAATCAAAAACATGTTCACCATCAAGTGTATGTGACCATACCTGACGTTCGACCCAGTCAAGACGGGTGAAGTTCGCCAGATCTTCGGAGTTTGTTCGGCCCTGCTGGATCTCTACGGTTTTTTGCGTTGAGCGAAGAAGAAGGGATGTATATTTAAGCGCATGGTTGTCATTAATCTGCCAGCCAAGAGACATAAATGCGTTAAGGTCAATATCCCATGTCGTCACATCATAACCGCATTCTGATCCGGGAACACCAACGGCTTCACAGGCACGAGGGCTAAAATCACGGTCAGCTTCAAGTCCGGATTCTGTTGCACTTGATGCTTTATAGGAACTGCGTTGTCCGAATTTATTTCTGAATTGACTGCCATAATCAACCGCAAAAATTAAACCAAACTCGCCTTCATCGCCAACTTCAATGTTTGTACCACCCGCGGAATTAAAATCAAAATCCGGGGCATTATTCTGAAAATCAATTGACCAGATATTTGGTATCGCTTCACCTGCTGCTTCCAATTCTGTTGCACTCATGCCTTCCAATGTTGGATTTGCCGCTATTATACTTGGTATATCCCGTGTGCCGTCATCAAAACCAAATACATCCGTATCACTACCGTAATATGTAAGGCCATCCTTGAATGTTGAAGCTGTATTCAACCCGGTCCCTAATCCAATTTCGAAGAAAGGCTCGTCTGGAACAACTTTTGTGCGGATATCAATTACGCCACCACCAAAAGCACCCGGAAATTCAGCGGAATATGTTTTTTGAATAAGTACACTTCCCACTAGGGATGTTGGGAATATATCAAGCGGAACCGCCTTCTTAAGAGGATCCGGAGACGGCAGCTCAATTGCATTGAGCAAGGTTGAAGTATAGCGCTCATTTAGACCACGAATGACCACAAATTTGCCGGATTCATCCGGGGATATCCCCGGAAGCCTGGTAAGTGCTACTGCGATATCACTATCGCCTGCCAGGCTGAAATCATCCGAACTAACCACATTGGAAATTTCCGAAGTCGCCCTTTTTTCATTCGGAATATATCGTCCTACTGCGATGATTGTTTCCACTTCATTTGGATCCGCTTGCTGCGCTTCTTGTGATCTGGCCAGTTGCGGTGCAGTAAGTGCACAGGAAGCGAGTAACGTGCATTTTAAACTTCTTTGGAACATTTTCATTTTTGTCACCATTTTATAAATAAAATTACAAAATGCTGTGGCGGTAATAATTTATCGCCACAGCTTTCGTCATCGTTTCCTTAATTATTGACCCAGACAGTCCAACCCTCGAGCCAGTTATTGGCTTCGCTATCAACAGCCCCAATGTGGGTTGTTGTGTCAAACCATGCGTCAAGTGTCTGCGGATTTGTAAAGGTAACACCATTTTCAGTTGCACCATTAATGAAGGCATGTGAGCCACCAGTCGGCGCAACCAGCGTGCTGGCCCCTGTACCATTATTGGCTTGGCCGCCAAACCATGCTGCCAGATCACCATCTTCGGCGTCAGACGCGAAGCTGGTTGTACAGGACATGTAGGTTGATGTGATTGTGATACCATCAGCACCATCCCGTCTTGCATATGTGGCTGCCTGATCAAGATCCAGACATTGGTCAAGGAAGTTTGCAACGACAGTGTTTGTGATTTTGGCCCCGGTACCTTCACGAAGAAGCATACCGATATCACCGCGGGTATCACCGCCAACTAGTGTGATATTCGATAGAAGCGGTTGTGCAAATGGCGTAGCATCATTGTCATCACCATTATTATCCGCCTCAATCCCC
>JAUILB010000279.1 GCA_030432815.1 Alphaproteobacteria bacterium
TTATAAAGTCGCACGCACAAACCCGGTCAATGCTCTTCATTACGACTAAAGAATAGAAAAGGTTAATAAATGCTCGAAAACTATCTTAAAACAGCCATAAGAAATATACTGCGCAATAAATTATATGCGTTCATTAACATCATCGGGCTTACGATGGGGCTTACATTGTATATTTTTGGCGGGCTTTTTTATGATTATGAGCATTCTCACGATGCTTTTTTTGATAAATCAGACCGAATTTATACTGCAGGATCTTATTTTCGATCCCAAAGCGGTGATGGATTTGACGTATTCAATGTGATTTATGCCGCCGTCACGCCAATTATCAGAACTGAACTCACTGAAATTGAGCAAGTTGCCAGGACTTTCACCAGAAGTTATTTAACCGCAGCTGGAGAAAATACCTACTATCAAACAGTGCGGTTTGCCGACGCCGAATTATTCGAAATATTCGATTTTAAGTATATTGCTGGTGATCAACATGCCTTTCATAATGGCAGCTCCATGGTCATGACTAAATCCATGGCTGATAAATTTTTTCCTGGTGAAGATGCTTTGGGCAAAACCATCAGCATCAACCATGAAGTTGATCTGATTGTAGGTGCGGTTATTGAAGATCTTCCCGCAAACACTCATTTTAATTCGACAATCACATCTGCTGGTCGACCACTGGAACTCATCGCACCAATTTCACTGATTGCACAGCTTGAAGGCCGGAATGTAGACGAAAACTGGGGCGAGCTATCAAGTGACAATAAGACCTATATCCTGCTGCCCTCTTCACTGGATCAGGCATGGCTTCAAGATCAGCTTACGAGCATTTATGAGCGTCATTATACAGAAGACAGAAAACGCAATGTTGCAGGTGTTTATTCACAAAAACTGACCTATGCCAACGCGTCCGTCTGGGACGAAATAGGCATTCCCGCAATTGATATAGTAAAAATTCTGGGCATTGTGATCCTGTTTGTCGCATGCCTTAACTACACAAATCTTGCAACGGCCCAGTCTTTGCGTCGAGCCCGTGAAGTAGGACTTCGCAAAACGCTCGGGGCAAGTCCAGCACAGTTACTTGTGCAGTTCATCACCGAAAGCACCCTGGTAACCGCGATTGCAATGATTGTTTCACTTACGTCGCTCGAAATGATCATTCCATCCTTTAATAATATTACAGGAAAAGCCCTGTCCTTAAGTTATCTGGAAATACTTCCGTGGCTCCTTATAACCATCTTGATCGTTGGTTTAGCATCGGGTCTATATCCGGCTTACCTGATTACAAAAACCAATCCTTCTGAAGCACTGCGCGATAATACACGAAAAGGAAAATTTTCTGGCCTTATCCGTGGCATGATGATAGCAGCACAATTTTCAGTTTCCGTATTTATGCTTGCATTTGTAATGGTTGTCCTTTCTCAAAACAACAAAGTGGAAGAAGACAGTAATATTTTCTCGAATGATCTTATTTATACCATTGACCGTGTTGGCATTGCCGAGATAGCAGGCCGTCATGAAACTCTAAAGCGTGAAATACTCAATATCGAAGGGGTCGAAAATTTTGCCTATTCATCACAAGTTCCTTATGAAGGTTTTCGGAACCGATTTGTTACGTCAACAGATATCACCAACATTGATGCAGGATTTTTCATCAACCAGATGGTTGCTGATCACGATTTTCTAAACACATATGAAATTCCCCTCATCGCCGGAAGGCAAACACAGTTGGATATAGCACTTGATACACATATCAGGGAACGCCGCGCTGTGAACGCGATGGTCAATGAACTTGCGGTAAGAAATATGGGCTTTGAAAGCGCAGAAAGCGCCATTGGACAGTCATTTTATGAAAATGATCGCAGTGGCGTTACAACCTACACCATCGTCGGGGTGATAGAGGATCAAAATATTTACGGACTTGAAAACGAAATAGTACCGTTTGTGTATTTTTCACGTCCGGATTCTTATCGCCATGCATCTGTAAAGTTAAATTCAAATGCAAACGAACAAACTATCCGGGATATAGAAGCCGTATGGAAACGCATTAATCCTGAATACCCGTTTCAGGCACGCTTTCTTGATCATCGTTTTCAGGAACGGTTCAGGATATTTGATATAAGCGCCAAATCGCTCGCTTCCTTCACACTTTTTGCAATGTTTCTAGCGCTTATTGGCTTGTTCGGACTGGCAGCATTTATGGCTGAACAAAGAACCAGAGAAATAGGCATCCGAAAAGTTCTTGGTGCGAACCCCGCACAAATTGTCAAATTACTGATTTGGCAATTTTCAAAACCGGTTCTATGGGCAATACCCTTTGCACTAATATTCGCTTTTTATATTTCGGGGCTGTATCTGGAATATTTTCCAGATCGAATTTCGATGCCTTTTGAAATTCTGATAGGCGCAGGGATAATCGGACTTATTCTGTCATGGGCTACTGTCGCAACTCATGCCTATAAAGTAGCCAGAACAAACCCTGTAAAGGCATTGCATTACGAATAAAAATAGCGGATAAATTGCATATCTTTTAAAAGGGGAACATATATGCAATTAAGATTATGCATTCTTATTTTTACGAATATTATTCTAATGAGCCACACATACGCGCAAGAAAAAAAACAGGCCGGTTTTGTATCTTCCGCCTCGCCCGAAGCAACCGAGATCGGCGTTACTATTTTGGAACAAGGCGGAAATGCATATGATGCTGCCATTGCAGTTTCTTTAGCCTTGGGTGCCAGTGAGCCCGCTGGGTCGGGCATTTTTGGACAAACAGTAATGCTGGTCCAACCCGCGGATGGTGAAGCATTTGTTATTCACGGCACCACACTGTCCCCTTCAAATATACCGGAAAGTGTTACACGTGACCAACTTGTGGGGGGCAGAACCGCTTCAACCGTACCATCAACATTGAAGGTTCTTGATTTTACATTAAGAAATTACGGAAGTGGAAATTTTAGCTGGAAAGAACTGGTAACACCGGCTGCAGATCTTTATGAAAACGGGTTTATCGTCGGCCCTTTCCGTCATCGTGCGTTCAGTTATTACGGCATGGGATTAAAAGGGCAAAAAGAAGCAGCTGATATTTTTATTAAAAAAGACGGGACAGCATACCAAATTGGTGAAAGGTTTAACCAACCGATAATGGCAACAACCATGCGCCGTATTGCTGAAAAAGGTGCAGATGAATTTTACAAGGGTGACATCGCCCGTGAAATTGCAGCAGACATGGCTGAAAATGGAGGCTGGATTACCTATGACGATCTTGCGAATTTTCGTGACCCTGAAATTGTCCCTGCTCTAAAATCCGACTATAGGGGTTATGAAATCCTTTCATTACCACCACCATTTGGTGGATGGGTAATGATGCAAATTCTTAATGTCCTAGAAAAATCAACACCAGATCCGATTACTTCAGATAACGCTGACCGTAAGATCGCACTTTTAAATGCAATGAGGCTCGGCCACAGTACAAGGGCAAATGATCCCGTACCTGGTTTTCATGATTATGACGATGATGTAAATATAAAAATTTCAGACGAGGAAGCAGCACGTCTTTTAAGTCATTTCGAAAGTCAGAGCGGCGGCGGCGAAACGACACATTTTTCAGTTGTTGACAGTGATGGCACCGCAATTGCCGTTACCCAAAGTATAGATAATTATTTTGGTGCATTGGTTGTTCATCCAACTCTTGGATTTCTTTATAATAACTATATGCAATCCTTCAGACTTACTGACGATGGGTCACCATATGTTTTAAAAACAAATGAAATGCCACTTAGCTCGATGACTGGAACAATTGTCAGAAAAGATGGAAATACACAATTAATCCTTGGTAGTCCTGCAAGCGCACGGATTATATCCGCAGTTGCACAGGTCGCAAGCTACTGGATAGATGTGGAAGCCGACATTAAAAAAGCCGTTGGTGCTTACCGGGTACATGTCGTTCCTGAAAACAGGGCCTATGTTGAAGGCCCAACTATCTCCAGTGAATTGTTGAAGGCA
>JAUILB010000280.1 GCA_030432815.1 Alphaproteobacteria bacterium
CCCATCAAATATCAGATTAAAGCACTTTACCTTGATGACCGGGCCCTTTCCCCTGCGGCGGAACGGTTTTTAGAATTTGTGAAGAAAAATTTTAAGCTTTGACTAATAAACAGTCGTTTGCTGAACCATGGCGGCGTTATTAAATA
The DNA here is from genome assembly GCA_030432815.1 of Alphaproteobacteria bacterium. GTDB lineage: Bacteria > Pseudomonadota > Alphaproteobacteria > Sphingomonadales > Emcibacteraceae > Pseudemcibacter. Next base: position 147 of record JAUILB010000280.1, read on the forward strand.
CTCTGAAAGCAGGGATAATGATGACGGCACAAGTACCAAAATTTACCTTACTTGATAATGAAAAATTGCCGCCATGTAATTCTATAAGTCTTTTGACGATAGGCAGGCCAAGACCGGTTCCTTCTTCCTGAATTTCATAGGTCGTTTCGCACTGCTCAAACGGATTGAGAACGACTTCCAATCTGTCATCAGGAATACCAATACCGGTATCTCTGATTTCCAGTTCCAGACAGCCGTTATCACTAAGTCGTGCATGGCATCTAATATCGCCCATTTCTTTTGTATATTTTACAGCATTTGAAAGCAGGTTAATGAGGGCTCTTCTTATTGCCACTTCATCCCCGAATACGGTTAGTGTGGACAGCTGATCCGGGATTACTATTTCCAGATTTAGTTTTTTTGCAATGGCTTTATTTTTAATGACCCTAATTGCATCATATATGCAATCAGCTATCAAAAAATTGGTTTCGGAGATGCGCCACTTTCCGGCTTCAATTTTTGATAGATCAAGAATATCATTTATAACGATCGCAAGATGATCACCGCTTGTTTTAATATCATTCAAATATTCTTTATGCTTATGCGACATGATTTTACCACCAAGTCCGGCCAACATAGCTTCCGAAAAGCCAATTATCGCATTTAATGGTGTGCGAATTTCGTGTGACATATTTGCTAGGAAGTTTGATTTGGCAATATTTGCTGCTTCTGCCTCGGCTTGTGCTACTTCGGCTTTATCCAGTGCCAGTAGCGTACTTTTTTGCGATTCAACTAATTTTGCTTCGATCAGTTTTCTTTGTTTTACTTCGCGCCTTAGATTGTTAATCCAAACCAAGTTAATAGCCAGAATAATGATGGCAATAATGATGATGTTGCGAATTAAAGTGTAATCAGTTTTCTGCTCAATTTTTAAGGACAACCAGTTCCGCGAAATTGTGGTTTTTTCGCGCGGTGTAAATGAATCAATGGCTTTTTTCATAATACTGCTGAGTATCGGCATATCTTTTCGTACGGCCATTGCAATATTATTTTTATATGGGGTTTCTCCTACGACTATGATTTGGGTAAGTCCCTGCTCGGAAATGTGATATGTCGCCGCAGAAATACCCCCAATATATGCTTCAGCGTTTCCAATCGATACCATACGTAAGGCTTCTGCGATGGATGTGGTTTCAACGATTTCAATATCCGGATAGTTAGCTTCTAGAAGTTCCGCAATTGCTGAACCTGAAACCTGTGCCACCCGATGACCGCGAAGCGCATCGAGGCTACCATAAACCTGATCCCCCTCGCGATTAAAGATGACATTGGTCATAGAAAGATAAGGTGAGGTAAAGTCAAACTCTTTTTTCCGCTCTTGCGTTTCCGTGATAACACTGAACATATCAGCCTGTTTGTTACTAATCATTTCCATCCCGTCGGCCCAGTTGGAATTGCCAGCCCATTCAAATTGGATGCCCAGTTTTTCACTGATAATATCTAAATAATCACCCGCAATACCGCTTATCTTGCCGTCACTATTTACTAACTCCATTGGTGCGGCCGTAGGATCGGCGGCAACTCTGATTATTCTATTATGGTAAATCCAGTCTTCTTCTTCCGGTGTCAGTTTGATGTTGCTGGTATCACTTGTGACCTGCCATTTATTTAAAAGATTTTGTTTTTCCTGACTGGTCAGAGAAGCTTGCGCCTTTTCGATTAATCCATGTAAAATTGGCCAATCATTGCGGATTCCTAATTGCAGATAGTCATTTGCTTTGGTTTCAGGGGGTAATCTTTTTCCCACGATTTCAAGATTAGTGATGAAATTTTGTCTGATTATGTAATTTGCAATTGCTGATGGCACCATAAAAACATCAATTGACCCATCTGATAAGGCGAGTATAGCGGCTGTTGCATTTTCCTGTTCGATAAGATTTAGCTGCGGGTAATTTTTCTTATAGTCTTCGGTTGAACTCCAGCCATCAATCGCCCCTATTCGTTTTCCTTCCAGATCATTACTACTTTTAATCAGTTCTGATCCGGTACGGCCATAAAAAACAAATGGCAGATGCATATATGGAGATGAAAATTTTAAATATTCAGAACGTTCAGGAGACTGGCTTATTGAAGAAATAATATCGATCTCTTTGTTGTAAATTTTTTCAATGTGTTGATCCCATGTAAAGCCATTTATATATTCTACGCTCAGGCCGATCTTTTGGGCGATTAAATTCAAATAATCAACAGAAAGTCCGGTAGCCTCACCATTTCTTACAAATTGAATAGGAACAAAGTCGGTTCCACCAGCGGCTTTGATAACAGGATGGTCGGCAATCCACTGTTTTTCTTCAGTTGTTAATTCAATTTGCTGGGCTATTCCATATTCGAAATTCAAAACGAGTACTAATACTAATATCGACAGGTAATGCGAAACCCGGAAAAAAATTACATTCAAATCTAATTCTCTTTAAATGGCGCAGATGACCACTTTTCAAACTAATTACCCCACGTAAGATTTAATATAGTTAAGTAAATATTTGATTAATCACGGTGGTTTTCATTGAAGTGGAATTTTTAATAATAGTGAAGGGTTTATGATCTGTTTTAACCAAAGAAATGACCCATTAGCACACATCTCATGTAAACTTCTTGAGTATAATTTTAAACTTAGTAGTTTAACCTTTCGTTGCTCTCAGCTTTCTTGATATTGGCCACACTACTTTGGCCTAGCCAGTTTTTTGCAATTTTCGTGAGCAAATCCGGGCCATCAATTAAAAGTTTTCCACTATGAATAGCATCTTCAAAAGGTTCCCATCCCATCCAAACTTTTGTAAGCGTTCTAACATCGACTTCAATTTCAATATCATTCTTAAAACCTTTATCAATGTGACAAAGATCAATTTCCCCCCTTTCATAAACAAGCCAGTGATCTGATTTTGCTTCCGATACATCCGAAATAAAAAAATGTACAATGAATGGATTTGGAAGTTCCGGAAGGGATATTGCATTGCGTCTTATATCCCACATGAGAAAGTCAATATCGACATTCTTTATGGAAGGTTCTATTTGTAGCCATTCCTGTCCCCAATTTGCCATCGACATCACAATCGGTTCTAGCGCATTGCCAGCTTTTGTAAAATCGTATTTTACTTGGCCGGAAACCCTTTTTTCATTTCTTTTCAGAATGCCTATTTCGACAAGTTCCTTAAGCCTGTTTGATAATAGCGTGCGTGACATTCGTGGAACGCCCCGGGCAATGTCGTTAAATGTGTGCGATCCGAAAAACACTTCTCTTAAAATCAACATGGTCCAACGCTGACATAAAAATTCAGCGGACATGGCAAGAGGGCAATACTGCCCAAAAATTCCAGGCTTGTTCATGACATGCCCTCCTTTCAACCGAGCTTAACAAAGATATATATTCATAACCAGTACAGAAACTGTACTCACAGGTCTAAAATTGTGGACTGGATACAAAAAATTTTTCGCCCTAACCTTCATTTGTAAATATAAACAGGAGCAAAAAATGAAAAAATATATGATTGAAAGACATATACCGGATATTGGAACATTTGAACATGAACAGTATAAAGCGGCGGCGATGAAGTCCAATGAAGTTTTGGAACAACTTGGCCCCGAGATAGAATGGCTTGAAAGTCATGTGGCAGCTAACCAGACATTCTGTATTTACAAAGCTTGCGGTGAAGATATTATCCGGAAACATTCTGAAGTTTCAGGATTTCCAGCCAACAAAATTACAGAGCTAGTATCGGAAATCGGGCCAGATACGGCAAATGTGTAATCTTTATTAATAATCCTGATCAGTAGGGTTTCTTCACAGCTTTGACCCTGTCAATTAATTAATG
>JAUILB010000010.1 GCA_030432815.1 Alphaproteobacteria bacterium
CCGATCAGAACTCTGGCTTTATTGTGCCTGAGCATTCTATCTGTTATTTTTTGAAGTGATCGCCCAAGGATATTGGCATTCACAGGACGGCTTATTTCAAAAAAATTGGCGGCAAGCTGTGCCGTTTCCTGTGTATAAGCACTTTTAAGACGCGGCATTATTTTTTTTGCTTCTTCCCGCTGATCATCATTTTCAATGTGAAGCTGCATTTTGATCGTCATGGTTCCCGCCGGTCGTTTACGTTTATTATACATAGCAACGCTGATCGGTGGGATAATTACAAATTCACTGTCTTCTTCCACTGGATCATCCCCATTACCAACAGGTGGCGCCGAATTTGCAACTCCAGCAAATAGAAATGATAAAGATAAAAATGTGACAAATACTATCCTAAAAAACACTGCTTTTCCTTTTAAATAATCGTCCCGCCGGTGACAGCAAGAACACGACGTAAACCATCCTGGTACCGTTCCAGTTGTGCCTGCAGATGAGCAGGTGGCGGGCCGTAATTTTTCTTTGCATCTTCAAGAATTTGCGCCCTTAGCGGATCAAACGTAAGTGAACGATGAGCACTTTCGATAACCTTCAATGCGTTTTCAAGCTGGGTAAAAATATATTCGGCTTCCTTACGCGTACTAAATGAAAAGGCATTGTTCAGGTTCAGGGCAAAAACGCCGCCAAGCTTTTCCGGGTCAGTTCCCTGATCTTCACCAAGCGCAAACAATTTCTCTGACGAAAGTATACTGCGCTCCTCAAAGCCCAGTTTTGAGAGTGCATCGCGCCCTGCGGTCCCCGAGATCAGATCAACCTGAGCACCGTTAATAGCTTCAAGTTTAAGGGCGGGCCCGTCATCACCGTAAGTCACGCTGGCTTTCAGGTTTCTTGTCGATAATGCATTTATCCGGGTTACCAGACGGTCAAAGGTATCGCCTTCTCTGATATCAATTCTGATATTGCGGCCTTCATTTATAGAAACGTAGAAATGATCGCCGGCACGCAGCGAGGTTTGTGTTTCAATATCCCGGGTTTCCGTTTTATCAATCGTCCCGGATGGAAGACCCAGCTTATCAAGCACGGACGAACCGCTTTCATCCACGGCGATCCCCACGGCACCATTATAACCGCCAATTTCGCCGCCTAATTGTTCCTGCCATTCAAGCGTCCCGGTTGCGCCATCAATTTTGGCGGCAAAGCCATCACTGACACCCGTTTTACTTTCTCCGCTTAATGTACCAAACGTGGCTCCCGAAACATAAACTTCACTATTGCTGACAGCAATTCCGGACAGACCATCGGTCGCCGATGTTCCTAGATATGATGTCCAATCCGCTGAAAAATTGCCCCCATTATCGTTCAGTTTGGTTACAAAGCCATCTTTTGCGCCATTATAAGCGTTTGTGACCGATCCCCCATTTAAAGAGCCACTTAAAGTGGAACCCGCAATATAAATATCGGAACCCTCCACGACGATGCCGGAAATATCACCCCCAGCCAAATCGCCAATAGTGTAGGTTGCAAGTACATTGTCCAGGTTGGCAGCATCAATCTTTCTAAGAACTGCACTGCCGTCTTCTTCGCCAATGACCAGAAGGTTTCCATCAGCTGCAATTGCAATCTGCCTGCCAAAATCATTTGCCGCAGATCCAAACTGGGTTGTTTCCAACACGGTACCGCTGCTGCCACCAAGCTTGACGACAAATGCATCTGTACCACCATAATTTGTGGTTGATGGGTTTAATTGTCCCTGTACATTACCGGTAAAATAAACATCCCCGTTTCCATCCACCGCAAGGCCGCTTGCCTGATCGGTTGAAATTGTATCAAGCTGTTGTGTCCATAATTCTTCACCGTCTGACGCAAATTTGCTAACGAAACTGTCCGTTCCGGCGAACACGTCAGCGGCGACCAGTTCCTCATTGGTCTTGCCGGCAATGATCACATTATCATCAGCATCCACGGCAATCGCAAATGATTCCGCTTCGTCGCTTGCCCCCAGCAGGCGCGACCATAAAAGATTACCTACAGAATCATATTTGGACAGAAACACATCGCTTGTCTGCGCACCATTTATCTGTCCGGAAAAATCGCCTTCGGTTGTCCCCACAACATAGCTGTTACCCTGGCTGTCAATTTGAACCGCCGTCGGTGTGGTTTCATATTTTAGCGTTGTGGATAGGGTTTCTTCTTCGCCTTCAGTAGCAGGTATAACAAAGCCGTTGCTGTCAACACCTGCTATTTCGTGGCTGTAGGACTTTAAAATTCCGCTGCCATCCAGATTTCTAAATTCGCTAATAGTTCCCGTTGTTGGCGCACCAAACGCACTGGATTTTGTCGTCCCTGCTATAATCAGAGTAGGATCAGCCACCGCCGCCGTAAGGGTAATTTGTTCAATACCGTCCACATTGAATTTAAAACCAAATTTGCCATCTTCAAACTCTTCGATACTGACCCGTGTTTTATAGGTGCTTTCAGTATAACCATTTTCATTTATAAAATTATTCTCACTGATCTTTGTGTTGATCAGATCCTTGATGCTTGTAAGTGACACCGTACCGCTTATTTCAGAAAGATCGATGATAAAATCATCTCCTTGCGAAAACCCGTCAGAAATATTAAGGGTAAATACTTCATCGCCATTTAAATTTGAAAGCGCCGCTGTTTGGCTCACCGCGATGATGCCGCCTTCCACATCACGGTCATTTTTACCAAGTGCTGCCGTTGAAGTGACATATGATTTCTTTTCACCGGCAAGTAAAATCAGCTTATCCAGTTCCGCCTGTTTTACATAATTATCAACCTGTGAAAGTCCTGTTTGAAACTGGGTACTAAGGCTTGATATTAACGATAAAGGTGTCGTATTCGATGATGCATATTCCGCAATGGTACGAAGATCACTTAGCGCCGCATAAAGGGTAAAGAGCGCCTTGTTGTCCTTATCAAAGCCTGCCTCTTTAACGGCACTGGTATTTTCGTTAATAAAATTTGTTTTATTTCTGATTTGGTTAAAACGGCGGGTAAGTGATCGGTCATCTTCTTCCGCCCAGGGCGTAATTATAGCAGGGCCACGGCTCGCAAGAGCGCTTGAACCAAAGCTGCTTGTTCCTATTCCATTTGATGCATTAAACTGGCTTCCCAAAAGGGTAACATCAAGGCTGATAATGTTAAAGTCGACCACTTTTTTCTACTCTGACTTCTTCAGATATGAACGTTCATATAACAGATTAGTAAGGATTAGTTAACAAATTATCTATTTTTGGCTTAATTAGATGCTTTTGGAGGGAGTTTTTTCAACAATCTATTGAAAGATGAGCTTCAGGCAATTACATCTAACAGTAATTATTTTTTGAATTACTAGGGATGGACAATAATTATGGGTAATTTTGCTTATTTACTCGCCGATCTTGTTATGGGCCTGTCAAGCCTAATTTCTTTTTTACTTCTGATTTATATAATTTTCAGCCTTCTTATTTCTTTCGGGGTTGTAAATACATATAATCAGTTCGTGTCCATTGTTTACGGCTCACTTTATAAACTTTTTGAACCCATATTAGGCCCCATAAGAAATGCACTGCCCAATCTCGGCGGCATTGATTTTTCACCAATAGTTGTTTTTTTCGCGCTGCGTTATCTTACACCGTTTATTGCAGAAGCCATAATTCGCCTTGCTTAAATACGATATCCATAGGACCAAATAATGACCGCATCTATTATCGATGGCAAAGCATTCGCCGCAAATTTAAAAGAAGAAATCGCCCGTAAAGTTCGGATCCTGAAAGAACTACATGGATTAATCCCGGGTCTTGCCGTTGTGCTTGTTGGTGAAGACCCCGCCAGTCAGGTCTACGTCCGCAATAAAAACAAATCCACCATTGCAGCGGGAATGAACAGTTTCGAATATCTTATGAAAGATGATGTCAGCGAAGCTGATTTGATCACAAAGGTAAAAGAGCTAAATGACGACCCTGCCGTTCATGGCATACTGGTTCAGCTTCCGTTACCAAAACATATCAACGAAGCAGCGGTTATTGAAACCATTGCTCCGGAAAAAGATGTCGATGGCTTTCATGTGATCAATTCCGGTCTTCTGGCCACGGGTGGAGATGGCATGGTTCCCTGTACGCCGCTTGGCTGCATTATGATGCTTAAGGATCAGCTTGGCAGTTTAAGCGGTCTTGATGCCGTGGTGGTTGGTCGTTCAAATATCGTTGGAAAGCCAATGGCGCAGTTATTGCTTAATGAAAGTTGCACTGTAACCATCGCCCACAGCCGAACAAGAAACCTGGCAGAGGTCGTTGGCAGGTCAGATATTGTTGTTGCTGCCGTCGGTGTGCCAGAACTGGTTAAAGGAGACTGGATTAAAGAAGGCGCAACAGTTATCGATGTCGGCATTAACCGCATCGAAAAAGACGACGGAAAAACCAAACTTGTTGGTGATGTTGAATTTGACAGTGCCGTGTTGCGTGCTGGTGCAATTACACCCGTTCCCGGTGGCGTTGGACCAATGACTATCGCAGTACTTCTTAAGAATACAGTAACAGCAGCATGTCGTCAGGCCGGCATAGACGAGCCTACTTAAGATTTCGCCAAAATATTATTTGCTTAATTAACGAATTCATGTACCTCTGTACGCAATATGGTATGAGGGCCACATGAGCACGCTTGAAACACATTATGAAAAATGGAATAAGGAAAGGGTAAAAAGACAGTTTTCACAGCTGGTTATCTTATCTATTCCTATTATTTTACAGCGGCTTGGTATCATGACTCTCGGCATAGTTGATACGGCGATGGTTGCGCGTTATTCCACCACAGAAGTGGCCTTTCAGGGAATTGCCAATACGGCGATTGGGTCAACGCTTATTGTCGCCCTCATTGGACTTTTGATGGGAACGATGGTTCTTACATCAAATGCTTATGGCGCCCGGGATTATAAGCGCTGTGGTCGCATATGGAGACGTTCTATACCCTATAGTATCGCAATGGGTATGTTCGGTTTTTTAATCTGCCTTTTTGGTGAGCCTATTTTACTGATGCTTGGTCAAACAGATGTAATATCAAAAGGAGGTGGTGAAGTAGCACAGGTTCTTTCATTTGGTATTTTAATGGTCGGACCAATGCTTGCATCACAATTTTTTCTCGAAGGCATCAACCGCCCTTTGCCAGGTATGATTTTAATGTTTATTGCCAATATTCTAAATGTCGGTCTTAACTGGATGCTGGTTTACGGACATATGGGATTTGATCCGATGGGTGCCGTGGGTTCTGCATGGGCCACAACAATCATCAGAACATTTCTGGCAATTGCTCTTTTTGCCTATATATTTACCCAGCTTGACCGCGAAAAATACGGTATCTTTGAAAAAATAGATATGAAATGGGCGATATGGAAAAAACAACGTCATATCGGTTATGCGGCCGGCTTTACCAATATTATTGAACATGTTGGCTTTGCAACACTTTATGTTTTTGCAGGTTTTATCGGCACAATCAGCCTAGGCGCTTTATCGATAGCCTTTACCGTTTTCGGGGTGCCTTTCATGATTTGTTATGGTGTCGCAGGTGCAACATCCGTGCGGGTGGGGATCGCCATGGGAAGGGGCGATTATCATGATATGGCATTGGCCGGTATATGTGGCCTGGCTTTCAATGCTATGATTTGTATCCCGCTAATGATGGTACTTTATTTTTTCCCTGACATGATAGCAAATATGTTTAGTCGGGACATGTTACTGGTTGCGGCAACGATACCGCTAATGACACTTTCTGCATGGATGCTCATTCTTGATACAGCGCAAACCGTTATGGGCAATGCCCTTCGCGGCGCACAGGATATATGGATGCCCGCTATTTTTTATATCTTCTGTTATAGCCTTGTTATGATCCCACTTGCCGCATTTATGACCTTTCAGGAAACCTATCAGGCAGTCACCGTCTTTGGTCTGACGCTGCTTACATTAAAAGAACCCATTACAATCGGGCTTGGGCACGGAACCACAGGCTTGATCGAATGCATAATAGTTGCTAGCTTCTTATCACTCATTTTATTAAGTGCACGCTTCTTTTATTTGACGCTTATAAAAAAACGAACCCATGAGAACGGATAACAAAAAAAAACTGACTTTATCTATCGTTTTACGGTCACTTATTTATAATTGTCTTTTTTATAGTACAGTTACTTTTGCCATTGTGTTTCTTTTAGCACCCCTTTCACTTTTCAAATCGCCTAAACCAATGAGGAATGCAATCCTCGGAACAATTAATTTCCTAATATGGTCTTTCGATAAGATTGCAGGTGTCAAAATCATTGAAAAAGGAATTGAACATGTGCCTAAAGAGAAGGGGTTTATATATTGTAGTAAACATATGAGTAATATGGATGCGCTGGTTCTTTACAGAAGATCACCAAATCTTTCTGCGCTGGCCAAAAAAGAACTTTTTCAGGTTCCGCTGTTAAATCTCGTCTTTAGGAAAATGGGCGTTATGGCAATTAATCGCGGCGCAGGTGAGGCACAAAAGCAAACACCCGGCATTGCCAAAGAGCTCGCCAAACGTAAAATTCCCATGATTATTTTCGCAGAAGGAACGCGCACTGTTGTTGGTGAAAGACGGCCACTAAAATCAGGTGTTTATTTTTACCAGAAAATAGAAGACCTTGATGTTATTGTCGTAGCGCATAATTCCGGTGTAGCCTGGCCAAAAAAATCCTGGATAAAATGGCCCGGCACGATGATATTTGAGTATTTTCCGGCAATGCCAAAGGGATTACCCAAAGAAGATTTTATGAAAGAAATTGAAAAACGTATGTTAGACCGTAGTGAGGCTTTATTCGAGTTGTAAATAATCTTTTTGTACAGTATATTGAACAAAATAGGATTAAAATTTGAAATGAACCAGCCTGCGCCACCGGATATTGCGACAACGATTAAAGAGCTTAGATCTGCACGTTCACTTACACTCGATCAGTTAGCAGCAGCCAGTGGTATTTCAAAATCGATGCTTTCGCAAATCGAACGTAACAAAACAAATCCGACAGTTGGGACGCTCTGGAGCCTTACGCAGGCGTTAGGTATTGATATTGCCGACCTTCTTGGAACAGGGTCCAAAGTAAAAACACCCGGAAGCCAGATTTCTACGATGAAGGCACATCAGACACCCGAAATACAAAGCGCGGACGGCAAGTGCACCTTAAGGATTTTAGGCCCTCATAACCTTGTATCACGCATGGAATGGTACGAAGTGAATTTGGAAAAGGGGGGCATACTGGATTCTGATCCTCATACAGCAAATACAGTTGAACATATTACCATTTTAGACGGTGCAGTGACCATTTCAACCGGCGATGATACAGATATTTTACAAAAAGGCGATACAGCAAGATACGCGGCAGATGTACGTCATTCTATAAAAAACCATACAAATGCCGATGCTAGGGCAATGTTGATCGTTTATACACCGGGTTAGTTTCGTTAAGTGCAACATGTTAGTTTATTATATTGGACATTATGTCCTTTATATTGTACAAATGCGTTATTGCATATTTAAATAATGGAGAATGGCCATGCACGGTCGCTACGATGATTATATATCAGAAGAGTTGGAAGCATTAAAAGCCGAAGGACTCTACAAGTCTGAGCGTGTGATCAAAACACCCCAACAATCTGCTGTAAAAGTTGATGGGGCGGGTGACAAACATTTCATTAACTTCTGCGCTAATAACTATCTGGGCCTGTCCAATGAGCCCATTTTGGTTGAAACAGCCAAATCTGCTCTGGATAAATACGGATATGGGATGTCTTCTGTTCGCTTTATCTGTGGTACTCAAGACATTCACAAGGAACTTGAAGCAAAGCTTGCATCCTTTCTTAAAATGGAAGATGTCATTTTATACCCAAGCTGCTTTGATGCCAACGCCGGATTATTTGAAACTTTGCTCGGCCCAGAAGACGCGATCATTTCTGATGCGTTAAACCATGCCAGCATTATTGATGGCGTACGGCTTTGTAAGGCAAAAAGGTTCAGGTATGCCAACAATGATATGAAGGCCCTTGAACAATGTTTGAAAGATGCTGCTGACGCCCGGTTTCGACTGATTGCAACGGATGGTGTTTTTTCCATGGACGGCATCCTTGCAAACCTGCCGGCAATATGTGATCTGGCTGAAAAATATGATGCCATGGTGATGGTTGACGACAGCCATGCTGTAGGATTTACTGGTAAAACCGGTGCCGGAACACCGGAATTTTTTGGTGTACAGGACCGGGTCGATATTATTACCGGAACATTGGGCAAAGCCATGGGGGGTGCTTCCGGGGGTTATACAGCCGCATCAAAAAAAATTGTATCCTGGCTTAGACAACGTTCTCGTCCATATCTTTTTTCAAATACGCTTGCACCTGTCATCGCAGCTACTTCATGTAAAGTTCTGGATCTGCTAAAGGAACGCCGTGAAATGCTCACGACATTAAGAAACAACAGCGAATATTTTCGCACACAAATGACCGAACTGGGTTTTAAACTTGCCGGTGCCGACCATGCTATCATTCCTGTTATGCTGGGTGATGCAAAGCTTGCCAGTGAAATGGCTGATAAACTCCTGGATGAAGGGATATTCGTCATCGGCTTTTCATTTCCCGTCGTTCCAAAGGGTGAAGCACGTATAAGAACGCAGATGTCTGCTGCACATACAAAAGAACAACTCGATCAGGCAATCAACGGTTTTGCCAAAATTGGTCGCCAACTTGGAATTATTACATAGGTGAAATTATGAAAAGTCTTGTAAAAGCAAAACCGGAAGTCGGAATCTGGATGCAGGATGTCGATAAACCGACTATTGGGCATAATGATGTACTTGTAAAAGTTAATAAAACGGCCATTTGTGGCACTGATATTCATATTTTCAATTGGGACGACTGGGCAAAGGCAACCATTCCCGTCCCAATGACAGTAGGACATGAATTCGCCGGAAAAATTATCGATCTAGGTTCTGAAGTAAAAGGATTGAATATTGGAGACCGCGTTTCCGCCGAAGGTCATGTGACATGTGGTCATTGCCGCAAATGCCGCGCAGGTGAGCGTCACCTTTGCAGAAATACGATCGGCATAGGTGTTGATAGGCCGGGTGCTTTTGCTGAATATATTAGCGTTCCTGCTTCCAATATCTGTAAATTACCCGACACTATCAATGACGAGCTTGGTGCATTGCTTGATCCTCTTGGTAACGCCGCACATACAGCGCTAGAGTTTGATCTGGTTGGCGAAGACGTATTGATTACGGGTGCGGGCCCAATTGGTATCATGGCGGTGGCGATTGCAAGGCATGTTGGTGCCCGTCATATCGTTATAACTGACATTAATGATTACCGGTTGAATATTGCAAAAAAAATGGGCGCCACGAAAGCGATAAATGTAACGCACGAAACACCTGAAGATGTGATGCATGATCTGGGAATGACAGAAGGGTTTGACGTAGGTCTGGAAATGTCCGGCAACGCCCGTGCATTTTCCGATATGTTGAATGTGATGAACCACGGCGGAAAAATCGCAATGCTTGGAATTATGCCGGAAGATGCGACGATCAATTGGCATCATGTTATCTTTAAAGGATTGGAAATAAAGGGTATTTACGGACGTCGCATGTTTGAAACATGGTATAAGATGATCGCCATGCTAGAAAGCGGACTCGATTTAAGCCCGGTTTTGACACATCGTTATAGCGTGGATAATTTCGCAGAAGCATTCGATGTCATGAGATCCGGTAATTCCGGAAAGGTGATCTTGGACTGGCAATAATACCCGTTAAAAGAAAAATTCCTACTTCTCTGTTTTCATTTTTTCGTCGAATTTTTGTTTTTCTTCGCGATCTTCAGCAATTACAGAACCGTAAATTACATAAAAAACCAGAGCGATCATTCCAAACATTAAGGCTGCGACCATATTAATTTCCAATATTTTCCAATAAAAACCCACGGGTTAGATTAATTATTTTTGTTGATTTAATAATATCAACAGTTTCTTAGTAATTTGACTATATAAGTGATACCATAAAATTTAGTTAAAGAAGAATATTTAAATTATATTCTCGTGACTGGCAGAGGAATAGAAATTTGAGAGACGTATTACTGGCATTATTTTTATTATCCGCATTTCCGATGGTAATTTACCGATATCAGGTCGGGGCGATGATAATTGGCTTTATTTCGTTTATGTATCCACAAAGTAATACATTCGGATTTGCCTTGTCAGTTCAATGGCTTGACATTTTCCTCGTATTATCTCTGGTGGGGTATTTTCTCAAACAGGGGTATAAAGACTATAAACATCATACGATAATCTCGCTGACTCTATTTCTGTATTTATGGGTCTGCTTATCAACTATATTTGCGATTAACTGGATGTTTGCATATGACCTTTGGCTTAAATTCTCAAAAGTTCTAGTGCTGTGCTATGTGGTATATGCGATGTTGAATACCGAGAGACGTTTGATGGCATTTATGAAGGTTATGGTTATTTCCATCGGTTTTTACGGTATAAAAGGTGGGCTTTTCACTATAATAAGTGGTGGTGGATCACAGGTTCTTGGACCTATAAACAGCTTTTTTGCTGACAATAACGGAATGGCACTTGTTCTTACGATGGTTCTGCCATTTATGATATTTTTCATCACCCATGCCGAAAGTATTTACCAGCGATATTTTGCCTTATTCTGCACACTCACAACCGCTATTGCCGTATTGGGTACACAGTCCCGAACTGGTCTGGCAGCCCTTGGGGTAACTATTCTTTATTTTACATGGTTACAAAAGAAGCTTTTCAGAGCACTGTTAATTATTGTTCCGGTCGCTGTGGTCGCTTTCTTCTTTATGCCTGAAACATGGACGGAACGCATGATGACAACTACAGAGCTTGAATCTGACGTCTCTTTCCAGGGACGGGTCGATATGTGGAAAGCATCAATTCGCATCGCCAATGATTATCCTATATTAGGTGGCGGATATAATGTGATTTATCTTCCGGAAGTAATTGTACGGTATATTCCTCTTGGTGTAACTGCCCGGGCTATTCACTCGGCATATTTCCAGATGATGGCGGAACACGGTTATGCCGGATTTGTAATATTCGTGATTATTCTTGGCTATACATATTACTGCGCACGCCGAATGGCTCGACAAGCCCGGAACGTTTCAGCACTTCCCTGGATGGGTGATTTGACTGTGGCTATAAGAAGCAGCCTTGTTGGATATATTGTGTTAGGAGCTACAGCAAATATTGCGTTTTTTGACCTTCTTTATTTTGTCATGGTTATTACGGCCATCGCTGATAATCTGCTGCAACAACATGTCGTGAGCAAAAAATTCACTTTAAATGAACCCGTTGCACGAAGCCCTAAACTGGCTTAGCTGCAGGCAATTGTTATGCCTTTCTTCTCCAGATATTTCTGGTGATATTCTTCGGCAGGCCAGAATTTTGAAGCTGCTGTGACTTCAGTCACGATTGGGTTAGTGAACTTACCTGATCGGTTTGTTTCAGCGATTGATTTTTCCGCTGCCGCCTTCTGCTCATCATCAAGGTAAAATACAGCTGAACGGTACTGTGTACCTACATCCGGGCCTTGGCGGTTTAAAGTTGTTGGATCATGAAAATCCCAAAGTTTTTCAAGAAGATCTCCATATGAAATAATAGCAGGATCATAGAGAATTTCGATGGCTTCGGCATGGCCTGTTGTTTTGCCACAAACTTGCTCATATGTTGGGTCAGTAACATCACCACCCGTATAACCAACACGCGTTTCAAGCACCCCTTCCACTTTTGAGAAGTTAAGCTCTACACCCCAAAAACAGCCCGCTGCAAATATCGCCTTTTCCATGATTTTTCCTTTACCTGAACTTTATGTTATATGATAGATTCAATAGATATTCACTCAATCGGAAATGTCAACCATATGAAAAAAACTGACAAAGAATGGAAAGAGCATCTGGATGCAGAAAGCTACAAGGTAACAAGGTGTGGTGGCACCGAACATCCCTTTAGCGGTAAATACTATCAGCATAAGGAAGACGGCATCTACACTTGCATTTGCTGTAGTTCCCCGCTTTTTAGCTCAGAAACCAAATATGACAGCGGCAGTGGTTGGCCCAGCTACTATGCCCCCATTAACATGGACGCTGTTACTGTTCATCGCGATACCAGCCATGGCATGATCCGCGAAGAAGTGAAATGTAGTGATTGTGATGCTCATCTTGGACATGTATTTCCTGATGGTCCGCCACCTACTGGGCAGCGTTATTGCATCAATAGTCTGTCTCTTGATTTCAAACCAAAGGCATAAAGCCGAATTAATCGAAGGCTTCTTCCCATTTTCCTTGTGTTGATGCTCTTGAATATTCCGTCGCGCGGTTTTCAAAAAAGTTTGTATGCTCAATACCGTTTAGTATTTCATCCATCCACGGAAGCGGATTATTACCAACAAAATATATCGGATTAAGAGCAAGCTGCGTCAGGCGACGGTCTGCTATATAACGGATATATTCCTTTACTTCCTTGGAAGTCAGCCCTTCGATATCACCCATTTCAAACGCAAGATCGATGAAGGCGTCTTCATGCTCAACTATGGTTTTACAAGCATTGGTAATATCGTTCTGTAGCTCTTCTGTCCAAACCTCAGGGTTTTCATGAACAAATGTGTGAAAAAGCTTTATGATTGACGTCATATGAAGAGATTCATCACGCACCGACCATGTTACAATCTGTCCCATACCCTTCATTTTATTAAAACGTGGAAAATTCATCAAAATTGCAAAAGATGCAAAAAGCTGTAGCCCTTCAGTGAAGGCACCAAAAACAGCAAGCGTTTTGGCAATATCTTCTTTTGTATCAACGCCCCACATTTGCATATAATCATATTTGTCTTTCATTTCTTCGTATTTAAGAAATGCTTCATATTCTAATTCTGGAATTCCTAGTGTATCCAGAAGATGACTATAAGCAGCAACATGAATAGTTTCCATATTGGAAAAGGCCGCAAGCATCATCTGTACTTCCGTGGGCTTGAAAACACGACCATATTTTTGCATGTAACAGTTATTGACTTCCACATCCGCCTGAGTAAAGAAACGAAAAATTTGCATTAGCAAATTGCGTTCTGCATCAGTTATTTTCATGTTCCAATCTTTAATATCGTCTGCCATTGGCACTTCCTCAGGAAGCCAATGAACACGCTGCTGTGTCAGCCAGGCGTCATACGCCCAAGGATATTGGAAGGGTTTATAGTATATACGTTCCTCTAGTAAGGCCATTATTTTTACCTAGATCTTAAGGGTTATATGTTATTGACAAGACAGGCACTCTTCATAATCGGAAGATGCTTGCGATTTTGCCATCGCTTTCAGCATTTCTTCTTTCGCGTTTTCACCTGATGCTTCTGAACTTTCGGCACGCTGGATGGAAAGTGAACGACAATAATAAAGGCTCTTAAGGCCTTTTTTCCAAGCCTGGAAATGAATTTGGTGAAGATCACGCTTATGCACATCTGCCGGGAGGAATATATTTACAGACTGGGCCTGGTCAACCATAGACGCACGATCCGCTGAATGTTCAACTACCCAGCGCTGATCAAGTTCAAATGCCGTTTTGAATACATCCTTTTCATGATCATCAAGGAAATCAAGATGCTGAACTGATCCACCATTAACAGTGATATTGGACCAGACTTCCTCATTATTTTTGCCTTTTTCTTCTAGCAGACGCCTGAGTGCGCGGTTGCGTACATTAAAGGATCCAGAAAGTGTTTTTTGTGTAAAGCTGTTTGCGGCAATTGGCTCAATACCGGGGCTCGCACCGCCACAGATAATAGATATGGATGCTGTGGGTGCAATCGCCGTTTTATTTGAAAAACGCTCCATAACTCCATAGTCTGCGGCATCAGGGCATGCCCCTTTTTCATGAGCCAATTTAACCGATGCCTGATCAACACCTTCTTTTATATGTTTAAATATTTTTTTATTCCATACCTGCGCCATTACAGATTCGAACGGGATCATCCGGTCCTGAAGGAATGAATGGAATCCCATAGCACCAAGACCTACACTGCGCTCACGCATTGCCGCATATTTCGCACGCGCCATTGAATCCGGTGCGCGCTCAATGAAATCTTCAAGAACATTATCAAGAAAACGCATAAGGTCTTCCAGGAAAAACTCGTTGTCCTTCCAGTCGTCATATTTTTCAAGATTGATAGAAGATAGGCAACAAACAGCGGTCCGTTCACCGCCTAAATGGTCTACACCCGTGGGCAGTGTGATTTCACAACAAAGATTAGATGTCTTAACATTAAGACCCGCAAGTTTGTGGTGTTCCGGTGTTGCATCATTTACATGATCAATATACAGAATATAGGGTTCCCCGGTTTCAATCCGGGCTGTTAGAATTCTGATCCATAACTCACGCGCAGAAATTGTTCTTTGGACGGTTCCATCATGAGGGCTGGTAAGTGCCCATTGCTCATCACTTTCAACAGCTCGCATGAACGCATTTGATACCGCGACACCATGGTGGAGGTTAAGCGCTTTGCGGTTAGGGTCCCCACCTGTTGGACGTCGGATTTCAACAAATTCCTCTATTTCGGGATGGCTTATCGGCAAATAGACCGCCGCACTACCCCGACGGAGGGATCCTTGTGATATCGCCAGTGTTTGACTATCCATCACCCGAATAAAAGGAATGATGCCAGACGTTTTACCATTTGTGCTGACATTTTCACCGATTGAACGCAGATTACCCCAGAAACTACCGATGCCGCCACCCTTTGAAGCAAGCCAAACATTTTCATTCCATAATTCAACAATACCATTAAGGCTATCACTGGCTTCATTCAGAAAACAGGAAATTGGAAGACCGCGTTTTGTACCACCATTGCTGAGAACCGGCGTAGCAGGCATAAACCAAAGTTTACTAATATAATCATAAAGACGCTGCGAATGCGCTTCATTATCGCCATAATAACTGGCAACACGGGCAAACATATCCTGAAAACCTTCTCCAGGCATAAGATACCTGTCAGTAAGCGTCGCCTTACCGAAATCGGTCAGCAAGCCGTCTCTTGTTTCATCGATGGTTACACGCGAATGATCTTTAACCTGAATAGTTTCACTAAGCACTGACGCAGACAATTTTCCACTCCCTTAAATCCAATCCGAACATTCTTCCGGACTAAAAGCATTTTTTAAAACGACTCCAAAACAGCCCAAAATTATACTCTAGATTTCATACAAAATGAACCTTATGGCTGCTTTTTGGGTACGTTTCTTGTATTTTTTTGAGCAACTACATTTTGTCTTATTAAAAAACAAATCACTCTAGTTATTATTATTAATTTAGCTAGAGTATTGTAGTATAATCATTTTCTTGATCGCTACCCTTAAAAAATTCAAATAACACAAGATATGGTATTTACGTAGCATAATAATGTCAACAACTAGTATGTCGCTATTTTATAAATTTTCATAAAATTCAATATTTCTGCGGCCTTCAGGCTAAAAAAAAATAATCCGGATTTTTTATTTAGTTCTACGGGTAGGAATTGCCGTAAGCGGATCATCCGGCCAGGGGTGTTTCGGATAGCGGCCTTTCATTTCTTTTTTGATATCGGGATAGGAATTTTGCCAGAAACCCGCAAGGTCTGTTGTAATCTGCAATGGCCTTTGTGCAGGCGATAAAAGATGGATTGTCAGTTTTTTTGTTCCCCCAAGAATAGTCGGTGTTTGCGTTGCACCGAACATTTCCTGCAGTTTGACCGCAAGAACCGGAAAGTCGCCACTATAGTCTATTGCGATATTAGATCCACTTGGCACCTTAAGATGAGTTGGCACTCTTTCATCAAGTAATCTGTTTTGATCGTAGCTGAGCATAGATTTCAGGATTTCGTACATATCCAGATCAGCCAATGCAGCAATGCTGGTACGACCATCAAGATATGGGCCCAGCCATTGATCAATTGTACCAAGAAGCGTTTCGTCAGACATATCCGGAAGATCGTTATGAGCCAGCAAAACCCTTTTTCGTAAGGTTATTGCTTTTTCGCTCCAGGGCAGAATTTCAAGGCCGCCTTTTTTTATACCCTCCATTAGGGCCGCTTTTACAATTTCGGGATCAGGATTTTTGATTGCCTTTTTACCCAGCGGCAGCTTCATAAACATTCTTCGATTTTCTGATACTACCTTTTTTGTTCTTTCATCAAATAAGGTATGACTGTTTTCAAAAATCTGATCCTCATAAAGTTCTTCAATTTCGGGTTTGGAGATAGACGCCGCCAGAAAAATGCGCGCGTCACGCACTCCTTTATCAAGGGTGCCTACTGCAATATATTTTTCACTGCCAAGCGGATCATCATCTTTTAACCGCCCACCCCGGCCACCGGAAAGAAGATAGCTTCCATAATTAACATCTCGACGAATGCCAATCCGATCCGGAAATGCTATCGCAAGGCAGCTGCCTGCCTTTTTCACATCATCATGGGATCGCGCTATATCAAATTGTTTTTCCCAAATTCTTACCTGACGGAGTAATTTTTTTGCGCTGCCTACATTTATTCCTAACTTCCTTGCTTCTGAAATTTCATTTTCCGACACATGTTTTATTGCCTCTAGGCGAAGTTTTATATCTGCTGTAATCAGGTCAGTATTTAATCGAAGCACATCTTTTTCTTCAAGTAATGCTGCTATCAAAAGAGCCGTCCAGCCAAACCCGATTTTTGTTGCCTTTAAAACCATATGTGCCAGTCGCGGATGCATGGGAAACCGGGACATTTCCGAACCGTGATCGGTTATTCTGCCGTCCTTATCAAGAGCACCCAATGAATATAGAAGCTCTCTTGCAGCGATTATTGTTGTGACATCCGGTTGATCAAGCCAGATGAGCTGCGCAGGGTCTTTTATCCCCCAAACCGCCAGATCCAACACCAAAGGCACCAAATCCGATCTTTTAATTTCAGGTTCATTAAAGGGTTTTAGGGCCCGGTGATTTGCGTCACTCCACAAACGGTAACATATGCCAGCTTCAAGTCGGCCGGCCCTGCCGGCCCTTTGATCGGCAGATGCTTTTGAAACGGCAACTGTTTCAAGGCTTGCCATTGCGGAACGCGGATCAAAAGTTGATTGCCGCTGTAAGCCACAATCAATAACGATTCGAATTCCTTCAATCGTAAGGCTGGTTTCCGCAATTGCTGTTGCAAGAACAATTTTTCTTTGCCCGGATGGTGCTGGCAGGATCGCAAGATCCTGTTCTTCAAAAGAAAGCATGCCATACAGGGAGCATACCATTATTGACTTATCCAAAGTCATCTTTTCCAATCTGTTTTTTGTACGCTCAATCTCACCGGCACCGGGAAGAAATACGAGTATACTGCCCGTCTCTTCCTTAATTGCGCGAAAAATTGCAGAAGCTGTATAATCCTCAAGCCTTTCATGTTTAGGGGGTGGCAAGTAATGATGCTGCACCGGAAAGCTCCTGCCCTTACTGGTGATAATTGCCGCGTCCCCTAAAAGTTCTGCTATCCGCTGGCCATCCAATGTCGCAGACATAATCAGAATTTTTAAATCATCCCTTAGTCCCTGCTGTATATCCAGTGCCAGTGCAAGTCCAAGATCCGAATCAATCGACCTTTCATGAAATTCATCAAAAATGATCATGCCTATATCTTTTAATTCAGGATCATTTTGAATGCGTCTTATTAAGATCCGTTCCGTGACAACTTCAATTTTTGTCGCTGGGCCAACTTTGCTTTCCAACTTTACCCTGTAGCCAACAGTTTCACCGACCTTTTGATTAAGCAAACCTGCCATGCGGTGCGCAGCCGAACGGGCAGCAAGACGCCTTGGTTCCAGCATTAGAATTTTTTGTTGTCTGATAAATTTTTCATTGAGTAATTCCAAAGGAACAATCGTTGTTTTCCCCGCACCAGGAGGAGCCTGTAAAACCACATTATTATTTGCGGTCAAAACATTTTTTAATTTGGGAATGATTTCATAAACTGGCAGGTTATTGGTCATGGTTATCTGTTTAACCGTTGCCCGAGACTATGTAAATATTCTAATTAATCCGCTGAATTATAATTATATTCTAAAATATTCTTTTAAGAATCTTACATGTAAAAGAATATTCTTCTATAATGGTCATTTTTAATCTTGCATTTTTCAAATCATGCGTTAAATATAGCACCGGATACAGTTAAAGACTGCAATATATGCGGGTTAAACCCTGTTTAACAAAACCGTTCTGTGCAGTTGTCTACAAAAATGCCGGGTAAGGACCAAAACATTTTCCAAATAGGAAACATGGTTCGTTACGCTCGGTCTAGTGTGTGTTTTATATACTGGCAAGCTGGTAGATAAATCGCCAATAGTATGACAAACTTATAAGTTATAAGGAATTATTAAATGACCCATCAGGTGCCATTAAATAGTCACGGACTGCCTAAAGCACAAGGCCTGTATGATCCTGAAAATGAACACGATGCCTGCGGGATAGGTTTTATTGCAAATATTAAGGGCAAGAAAAGCCATAAAATCGTGCAGCAGGGATTACAAATTCTTGAAAACCTGACGCACCGGGGGGCTGTCGGGGCTGATCCGCTTGCAGGCGACGGCGCAGGAATCCTTATGCAAGTCCCTGATAAGTTTATGAGGGAAGAAACCAAAAAGCTTGGTATTACATTACCAAAAGCCGGCGAGTATGGCGTTTTAATGATTTTTTTACCGCATGAAGAAAAACTCCGAGAGAAAATCAAGGGAATATTCGAAGAACTTGTGGACCAGGAAGGTCAGAAATTTCTTGGCTGGCGTGACGTGCCAACTGATAATTCCAAATTCAGTGAAAATGTGAAATCAACGGAACCTTTCATTGCTCAGGGTTTCGTGGGACAGGGCGATGACATAATCAGGAATGGCGATTTCGAACTCAAGTTATATATAATCCGCAAACAACTCTCCAACCGCGTGATTGAACTGGAAGAAGATACCAGTGCTTATTACGGATGCAGTTGTTCCAGCCGTACGGTTCTTTATAAAGGTATGCTTCTCGCCGGACAGGTTGGCGAATATTATAAAGACCTGCTGGATGAACGTGTTGAAACCGCACTTGCCCTTGTGCATCAGCGTTTTTCAACAAACACGTTTCCGACATGGAGTCTGGCGCAGCCTTTTCGCATGGTTTGTCACAACGGCGAAATTAATACTGTTCGCGGCAATGTGAACTGGATGGCATCCCGTCGGTTCAATATGGCATCCACCATTATCGGTGACGATCTGGAAAAGCTGTGGCCCCTTATACCGGAAGGGCTATCCGATACAGCCTGTTTCGATAACGCTCTTGAGCTGCTTGTGGCTGGTGGTTACAGCATTACACACGCAATGATGATGCTCATTCCGGAAGCATGGGCGGGCAATCCGCTTATGAGCGCCGAGCAACGCGCCTTTTATGAATATCATGCGGCCCTTATGGAACCATGGGATGGCCCGGCTGCTGTCGCTTTCACAGATGGCATTCAGATTGGTGCCACCCTTGACCGGAACGGCCTTCGCCCTGCCCGCTACATTGTTACCGATGATGACATGGTGATCCTGGCATCCGAAGCAGGTGTTCTTCCGATAAAGGAAGAAAATATATTGCAAAAGTGGCGCCTTCAGCCAGGCAAAATGTTGCTGATCGATACGGCCCAGGGCCGGATCATATCTGATGATGAAATTAAGGCCGAAATGGCAGGCACTTTTGATTATCAGGATATCCTTAACCGTACACAGATTAAACTTGAAGAACTACCAACCGAAGTAGCACCGCAGCCGTCCAGCGGTGATGACCTGCTGCAAAAACAGCAGGCTTTTGGTTATACACAGGAAGATCTGAAGCTTTTATTCCCGCCAATGGTTACCAGCGGACAGGAAGCACTTGGTTCGATGGGTACTGATACGCCCATTTCTGCGCTGTCTGATAAATCAAAAATGCTTTACACATACTTCAAGCAGAACTTTGCTCAGGTAACCAACCCGCCGATCGACCCGATCCGTGAAGAAGCCGTCATGTCACTTGTGTCTTTCATTGGGCCAAGGCCAAATCTTTTGGACCTGGAAGGTATTGGCACCCATAAAAGACTTGAAGTAAGCCAACCTATATTACGAAACCAGGATCTGGAAAAAATCCGCACCATTGGAGATATCCCGGATAATGATTTTCGTACGATAACCATTGACTGCACTTATGATGCGGATAAAGGTGCCGATGGTATGGATAATGCCATTGAAAGTATCTGTCTGCTTGCTGAGGTTGCGGTGATAGAAGGCGATAACATAATCATTTTGTCTGACCGCAACGTATCACGGGAAAAAATTGCCATTCCGGCGCTGCTTGCGACATCTGCCGTGCATCATCATTTGATCCGCAGAGGACTTCGCACATCCGTCGGGATCGTTGTTGAAACTGGTGAAGCACGCGAAGTTCACCATTTCTGCGCTCTCGCCGGGTATGGGGCAGAAGCTATAAACCCTTATCTTGCATTTGAAACAATTGAAAATATGCTGCCGCAGCTTCCCGAAGAAGTAAATGTGCACACAGCCAAATCACGCTACGTAAAAGCCATTAACAAAGGCATTCTCAAGGTCATGTCGAAAATGGGAATTTCGACATATCAGTCCTATTGCGGTGCACAGATTTTCGATGCCGTCGGCCTTAATAGCGCATTTATTGAACAATATTTCACTAACACTAAAACAGCTATCGAAGGTGTTGGCCTTAAGGAAATAGCAAAAGAAACTGTGATGCGTCATAAACAGGCCTTCGGTGGAAACCTTATTTATAAAAAGGCTCTTGATGTGGGGGGCGACTACGCGGTTAGGGTACGTGGCGAAGCCCATCAGTGGAATTATGACAGCATTAGTTCCCTGCAGCATGCCGTACGTGCCAATAATGCTGATACATATGATGAATACGCCCGCATTGTAAATGAACAGTCGCAAAAGTTGATGACGCCCCGTGGTCTGTTTCAAATCAAATCGCTTGGAAAGGCAATTCCAATTGATGAGGTTGAACCAGCATCCGAAATCGTAAAACGGTTTGCAACCGGTGCCATGTCATTTGGATCAATCAGCCGCGAAGCCCATACGACGCTGGCAATTGCCATGAATAGAATCGGTGGCAAATCAAACACCGGCGAAGGTGGTGAGGAGTCAGACCGATTTACACCTGATCGCAATGGTGATCTTCGCCGCAGCGCAATTAAGCAGGTAGCATCCGGCAGGTTTGGTGTCACAACAGAATATCTGGTTAATGCTGATGACATTCAGATAAAAATGGCACAAGGCGCAAAACCCGGCGAAGGCGGGCAGCTGCCAGGCCATAAAGTTGATCCGGTGATTGCGAAAGTACGTCATTCTACTCCTGGTGTTGGTCTCATTTCACCACCACCCCATCATGATATTTATTCGATTGAGGATCTGGCGCAGCTTATTTATGATCTGAAAAATGTAAACCCTGATGCGCGGATAAGTGTAAAGCTAGTCTCTGAAATCGGTGTGGGCACGGTTGCCGCAGGCGTATCAAAAGCAAAAGCAGACCATGTTACTATTTCAGGTTTCGATGGTGGTACGGGTGCAAGTCCACTGACATCGCTTAAACATGCGGGCTCCCCATGGGAGATAGGGCTTGCTGAAACACAACAAACGCTTGTGCTGAACCGCCTTAGGGACCGTATTTCAGTACAGGTGGATGGCGGTTTAAAAACAGGGCGGGATGTTATTATAGGCGCGCTTCTCGGCGCCGATGAATTTGGTTTTGCCACCGCACCACTGATTGCGACAGGCTGCATCATGATGCGTAAATGTCATCTGAATACATGTCCGGTTGGTGTTGCCACACAGGATCCTGTGCTTCGCAGGAAGTTTACCGGAAAACCGGAACATGTGGTTAATTACTTCTTCTTCGTCGCCGAGGAAGCAAGGAAAATTATGGCAGAAATGGGTGTCCGCAGCCTGAATGACATTATTGGGCGTTCTGATCTGTTGGATAAAAATGGCGCAATTTCACACTGGAAGAGTGATGGGCTTGATTTCAGCCGGATTTTTCATCGTGTTCCTGAAGCCAAAGGCGATGATATTTATAATTCAAAAAAACAGAAGCACGACATTGTTGATATTCTTGACCGGCGTCTGATTGAACAGTCAA
>JAUILB010000281.1 GCA_030432815.1 Alphaproteobacteria bacterium
ATAATATCAATGCTGTTATCAGCAATCATTGGCCGTTCATCGCCTATCTTCTGGATATAGGTATTTAGAGATTGCAAACCATTGGCATCAATCACAGGGTTGTCCTTCAGGTACTCATCAACCAAGCCCATGTCTGTTTTTAAATCCTGAATATTTCCTTTTTTAAATTCAATATTAGAATATCCGATTTTACCGGCAACAGCTGGTGCATTTCTGCGCGCAAGATCAAGCATATCATCCGTCATGTCCACCCCAATAACACGGCCATTTTTGCCAACTACCTGCGAAGCAATAAAACATATCTTTCCCCCGCCTGATCCAAGATCAAGCACAACTTCGCCTTCCTTTACATATTGTGATGGATCACCACACCCATAGTCACGGTCAATGACTTCCTGCGGGATAACTTTTAAATATTTTGCATTATAGCTTACGGGACAGCAGAGTTCTGCCTGACGTTCATTAGCACCTTCTGTATACCGCTCCTGAACTGATGATGTGATATTCATATCCATTTAATAGCCTCAATAAAAAAATTAATACTTAAATGAAAATAGAATAGATGAAATCTGTGTCCCTCCACAATCAAATTATTGTGAAGAGAATATGGATATTTGAAATGGCTTTTATCTGAAACTAAGCTGCAAGAATTCGTTCTACTTCGTCTACCAGATCTTTAAGATGAAACGGTTTTTGCAATAATTTTGAATTTTTGGGACGTTCATTACTCCGGTCCATGGCAACAGCAGCAAAACCAGTAATAAACATAACTGGAAGTTCACTATGCATCTTAGTTGCGCGCCTGGCCAGTTCAATACCGTCCATGCCTGGCATAACGATATCTGTTAGCAATAAATCAAATTGCCCGGATGCCAAATGTGGCAATGCCTCAATCCCATGTGAAACGGTTACTACTTCAAACCCGGCCTTTTTCAAGGACCGTGCCAGAAAGTTCCGCATCGTTTCATCATCTTCCGCTAGTAATATTCTTCGCAATTTTCCAACACCCTAATATTTAAATAATCCCATATATATAAGACCAATCAGTTTAATTATTGGTAAAAGTTTTGTGATAATCGCTTTTTTTCACTGTTTTTTCCTGATTTGTTACTATAGCCTACCATTTTCAGTTATCTCTATCAGGCAACATAACAATCTTAATGAATTTATACACCCTAAAAAGACCCGCAAAAAAAACAAATAACATCATTTATAATTGCCCGCATAGCGGCGAAGAATTCCCAGACGGTTTTTTTAAAAATACGAATTTAGATAAAAATACACTTCTTTTATCCAGCGACAGTTTTGTTAATGAACTATTCTCGGAAGCACCCGAAAACGGTTCCGTCATTATGTCAAATAATTATTCACGCAGTTTTATGGACACCAACCGTGAAGCATTTGAACTGGACCCCACCATGCTTAGCGGGGAGATAACAGAAGCTTTAAACGCAAATAGTGTAAAAGTGCAACTCGGTTTTGGTTCAATAGCGAAATATGCGTTTACCCAAATACCTATTTATAAAGATAAGATTCCCTTTGAACAGGTGCTTGACCGTTTGGAAAAATATTATTTTCCTGTGCATGAGCAATTAAAAACAATCCAAAACGAAAATATTGAAACCTATGGTTACTCATTGCTTGTCGATTGTCATTCAATGCCCTCGTATGAATTTCTTGGTCAGAAATCCCACCTGCCGCGACAACCCGATATCGTTCTTGGTGATTTTCACGGTAAAAGCTGCTATTCAAAAATTACAGAATTTTTAATCAATCATTTTCAACGATACGACCTTACTGTCAGTACAAATTCGCCTTTTGCTGGCGGTTATAACACACAACATTATGGAAATCCGGATTTAGGAAAACACGCCATACAAATTGAAATAAAAAAATCACTTTATATGGATGAAAAAGAGCGACGCATTAATCAATTCTTTGAACCCATTAAAATTGTCATGAGTTCTCTTTGCTATCACCTTGACAGTGAAATAGATAAAATTCTTGGCACAAGACCAAAATAAAAGAGCCATCTGGAAATTCCAGATGGCCCAAGTCTAGGGAGGAAATGCTCTTTTGAGCGGCAGCAAAGCTCCTACACCAAGAACCCTGCTACAAACTATATTTAAGGTTTCAAAATATAATTGCAAGTGTTAATTTATCTTTATTTTACAATAACTTAGCCAAAACATAAATGTCACACTGTGACTTTTATGCAACAGTTCTAAAAACACTAATTAAGTATTATTTTACAATAGCTTAACTTAAAAAAATTGGTTTCATCACATAAAAACCACATTCTAAAAAAGCAGGAAAATTTCATATTTTTAATGTTTTTTTATACTTCATATTATCTTAGCTACAAAAATAGATTTATTTGTCAGTTGTTCACTGAGTCTATTTCATATAATTTTATACTCGATTGATTAACTCACGAGGGCTTAAACTGCGTGTTAAATTTTGATGACCCTATCATTATGTTAATGGTATTCCCCTTTATCATTACAGTTATTGGCCATGCACTTTTTCGTTTTATTGCTGGTGAGGGGTTAGGTCATAGCCTTGCCAACTCATCACTTACAATTGCATTTATTATTACGCTGCTTTTGTTTTATGGCATTCCTACCATCCCAATTCGCACCAATACGGATCAGTTATTTCTTATTTGCATAATATCTTTATGTTTCGGGTTTATTCAGGATCGATACCCTAAAATAAGTTTCTTATCACCGCATATCCATATTGCACTTATGATCCTTGTTGTATTTTGGATATATGCAAATAACGGAACTTTCCCGGTCCCGCGGGGAAATCTGTTTGCACTGGCTTATATTACCATCATATCGATCATTCTGTTTCTCAAACTTGAAGATATCCAATATAATGATTTACAGGCACCTGTTACTATTTTCTGGGCAGCTGTAGGGCTCTTTGTAGTTTCAAAAGGATCGGACATTCCCTTAAGTGAAAATCTGATGATGATTTTGATTTCTGCACTTGGAACATATTTGATACTTAATTTCCCAAAACCAAAATTTCCCTTTGGTGCATCGGCATTATATCCGGGATATCTGATCGTTCTGAGTGTAGCCATGCAAATGTATAATGTTGATCCTGGACTGTGGCTGTCACTTTTATTGCTGACTACCATATTCTATAGTGAAAATATACTTAACCTGCTACCTCAAGAATACAAAACACCAATAATAAAGCTTATGTTACCGGCAATCCCTATTGGGTTTGCATGGCTGTTTTCATAACACGTAATCAGATTTGCATTTGAGAATATGACCTGATATTTTTTAAAAAAACTAAAGGGGCTATATCATGAAAAACATCATTTGGACGATTTCAGTTTTATTCTTTTCACTGCCAGCTTTTGCTCAGACAATGTCTATGGTGGATATGCTGAACATTCCCTCTGTCAGGGATGGTCAAATTTCCCCTGATGGTAGATCAATCCTGTTTGTCAGAAGTGATGCTAGCTGGACGCATAACCTAAACATCAGCACCATTTGGCATGCCACAATTGATGGCAAAGAAAGTTGGCAGATGACTGCCGGCCCCTCAAGTACCACCGCCCCCCGCTGGTCACCTGATGGAAATAAATTATTATTCCTTAGCAAAAGAGCAGAAGACGAATTTACCCAGATTTACGTTATGAATGTTAATGGTGGTGAAGCACTGCGCTTAACGGCCCATGATACCAATATTTCGTCAGCAGAATGGGCAAATGGGGGGCGTGATATTTTTTTCCTTGCTGATGACAACAAACCATCAGAACAAATTGAACGGGAAAAAGTCAAAGACGATATTTATAAATTTGAACAGGATTACCAGCAAAAACATCTCTGGAAAATCGAATTGGATACGGGTAAGGAAACACGTATAACCCAGGGTGATTTTAGTATCATGGATTATAGCATTTCACAGGACGGGGCTCTAATTCTGCATAATCGCCAA
>JAUILB010000282.1 GCA_030432815.1 Alphaproteobacteria bacterium
ATCAATTAAGCCTGGTGTTACATAGGCGCCATTACAATATTCAATTTCATAATCATAATGGTTTGGTATTTCGTCCTTTGGACCCATCCAGGCAATATAGTCGCTCTGAATAACAATCGCTGCATCCCTTATCAACCCGTAGGGGGTGTCCCCTTCCTGCATGGTAACAAGATTTACATCGCTCCAGATTTTTTCTGCCATAAAAGCCCCGATCGAATTCAGTTTGACAAATTTTTTAAAAAGAATATTGTTAGTTGTATATACAACTATATCCAGATTATACAACAATGAAAAGTATTATATTTAAATCTGCGTTATTGGCAACTGGCTGGGCCGACAATGTCAAAGTGGACATAGACGATAATGGTGTTATTGCAGAGATAGAATCAAATGTGAATTCACCGGATAATATGCAATCGGGATATGCGCTTCCGGGGATGAATAATATCCACAGCCATGCTTTTCAGCGGGCAATGGCGGGCCTTGCTGAATATTCTATGTCCGCTAATGACAACTTCTGGACATGGCGGGATATTATGTACCGCTTTGCTGAAAAGATTACGGCGAGTGATCTGCTTTCTATTGCATCACAGCTTTATATGGAAATGTTAAAGGCGGGTTATATAAGTGTTTGTGAATTTCATTATCTGCATCATGATAATGAAAATAATATGAATATGTCCCGTGCTGTTCTGAAGGCAGCAGAAAGGACGGGCATTGCCCTTTGCCATTTACCGGTACTCTATATGACTTCGGGTTTTGGTGGGTGCCCTCTTGGTGTGCAGCAAAAGAGATTTGAGCATTCTGTTGATGACTTCCAAAACCTGTTGCAGCAATTAAATACAGAAATTAATGAGCATTCAAACCAAAGATTGGGAATGGCGTTTCACAGTCTGCGCGCAGTACCGGAACAAGCGCTTAAAGAATGTCTTACAAGCTTTAATAAAAACCCGATCCATATTCATATTGCTGAACAAAATCAGGAAGTTACAGATTGTATAGCGCATTATGGAAAGCGCCCGGTTGAATGGCTTATGGATAATTTTGATATCAATGAAAACTGGTGCCTTGTCCATGCAACGCACTTAAGCGATCAGGAAGTAAAGCGGCTTGCCGAAAGTGGGGCCGTTGCAGGACTATGCCCGACAACAGAAGCGAACCTTGGCGATGGTCTGTTTCCGTTAAAGCAATATATTGAAGCAGGTGGCATAATCGCTATTGGGTCCGATAGTCATATATCCGTTAGTGTGAGCGAAGAGCTCCGTTTACTGGAATATGGGCAGAGGCTGCATTACCAAAAACGCAATATTGCCACATCGGACCGGGAAACCCATACGGGGACAAACCTTTATTATAAATGTTTAAGGGGTGGTGCGCGTGCCAGCGGTTTTGATAATGGATCAATCGATGTTGGTAAAAGGGCAGATATCATCGTGCTTGATGAAACATCTTCATTGCTTGTCGGGACGCCAAAAGAGAATATCATAGACCGCTTTATTTTTAGCGGCAATGTCAGCCCGGTTAAGGATGTGTATGTGGCTGGAAATAAGCTTGTTTCTGACTATGAACATTGCGACGAAATGGAAATTAAGCAAAATTTTGAAAAAACTGTTATGAGGTTACAAAAAATTCTTGACTAACCTGTATATACAAGTTCATATTGAAACTGTAAAAATTTAAGGATGGACTATGACACTGGATGTAAAATCCGAACCTTTATATAAAAAAATCAAGAACCATATTCTCGCGCGGATTGATAGTGGTGAGTGGATGGCGAGCATGCGAGTGCCATCGGAAAATGAACTGGTTAAAGAATTTTCCGTTTCCCGTATGACCACAAATCGTGCGTTACGTGAGCTGACTGATGAAGGGTATCTGATCAGGGTTGCCGGTGTCGGAACTTTTGTTGCCGAACTTAAAGCCAAAAGCAACCCACTGGAACTTCATAATATTGCTGATGAAATTCGTGCAAGACACCATACATATAGTGCGGAAGTGCTTGTCTGCGAACCTGTTAAGGCCAATGAAAAAATCGCGTCCTTCATGAATGTTGAAATCGGTGATGAGCTGATCCATTCGCAAATCATTCATAAGGAACAGGGTATACCCATTCAATTGGAAGACCGGCTGGTAAATGAAGATATTGTCCCGGGTTATGGCAAGCAGGATTTTACCATCCATACCCCGTATGAGTACCTTATTAAAAAGGCACCACTACAAAAAGTGGAACATGTGGTTAAGGCCATTTTGGCGCCTCCGGGTATTAAATCATTACTTGATATGAGTGATGATGAAGCCTGCCTGCTTGTTGAACGCCGCACCTGGACAAAAGGCCGTGTTGCATCAACCGCGAAACTTTATCATCCGGGTTCAAAGTACGAACTGTCGGGATTATTTAAACCGGAATAAGAACAAAACCTCTAAAATTTGAACAGGGGTTAATTTCTTTTTTTAAGTTGTATATACAGGATTGAATATGTCAGAAAATAAATCGAATATAAGAGTTGTAAGAGCACCGACAGGGCCGGACTTAAACGCAAAAAGCTGGGCAGCGGAAGCGCCGCTTCGTATGTTGATGAATAATCTTGATCCGGATGTAGCAGAACGGCCCGAGGATCTTGTTGTTTATGGGGGTATTGGTCGCGCCGCAAGAAACTGGCAGTGTTTTGATAAAATTGTTGAATGTCTGAAAAACCTGGAAGGTGATGAAACATTACTTGTCCAATCCGGTAAACCGGTAGGTGTGTTCAGAACGCATGAAAATGCGCCGCGTGTGCTTATTGCCAATTCAAACCTTGTTCCTCACTGGGCCAATTGGGATCATTTCAATGAACTCGATAAGAAAGGATTGATGATGTACGGCCAGATGACAGCGGGCAGCTGGATTTATATTGGCAGTCAGGGCATCGTACAGGGAACTTATGAAACATTCGTTGAAATGGGTCGTCAGCATTTTGGTGGGGATCTTTCAGGAAAGTGGATTCTAACGGCGGGCCTTGGGGGTATGGGTGGTGCGCAGCCCCTTGCGGCGACAATGGCCGGCGCAAGCATGCTTGCCATTGAATGCCGAAGTGACCGGATCGATTTTCGTCTTCGCACCCGTTATCTGGACAAACGGGCAGAAACCCTGGATCAGGCATTGGACATGATCAAGGATGCTGCTACTGATGGGAAAGCCATCTCTGTGGGCCTTCTTGGAAATGCAGCAGAAATTATTCCTGAAATGATCAGACGTGGCATCAGGCCGGATGCCGTTACGGACCAGACATCGGCCCATGATCCGGTTAATGGCTATCTTCCCGTTGGATGGACCGTTCAAGAATGGGAACAAAAAATCGAAAGTAATCCAAAAGAAGTGGAAATGGCCGCCAGAAAGGCAATGGCAGTGCATGTAAATGCAATGCTTGAATACCACAATATGGGAATTCCGACATTTGATTACGGCAATAATATTCGTCAGGTTGCTTATGACGAAGGTGTTAAAAACGCGTTTGATTTTCCGGGTTTTGTACCGGCCTATGTACGCCCTCTTTTCTGTCGTGGTATAGGGCCGTTTCGTTGGGCAGCGCTTAGTGGTGACCCGGAAGATATTTATAAAACAGATCAAAAGGTTAAAGAACTTATCCCTAATAACCCGCATTTGCATAACTGGCTTGATATGGCACGTGAACGTATCCAGTTTCAGGGGCTGCCCGCGAGAATTTGCTGGGTGGGACTTGGGGACCGTCACCGTCTTGGTCTTGCCTTTAATGAAATGGTTAAAAACGGCGAATTAAGTGCGCCGGTTGTGATTGGCCGTGATCATCTTGATAGCGGCTCAGTCGCAAGCCCAAACCGGGAAACCGAAAGTATGCTGGATGGGTCTGATGCTGTATCAGACTGGCCGCTTTTAAATGCGCTTCTAAACACAGCAAGTGGTGCTACATGG
>JAUILB010000283.1 GCA_030432815.1 Alphaproteobacteria bacterium
GACGTTAAGAAAATAATATAATCATTGCTTAACGAAAGACACTGGTATTAGAATACGGTCAGGATAAAGGGATAAATATCGGGAGACAAAAAATGAGCAGTTCCAGACGGTTTTTTCTAAAAAGTATGGGGGCAAGTGCAGGCATGAGTGCACTTTTCCTATCAGGTTCTTCAAGTTTGGCACTTGCCGCACAAAATATGCAGCAAGCCATTTCCAGTGCAAATGGTCTGATGACCGAAAATGAGGATTTCTGGAAAGCAGTGCAGGCTGAATTTATCATAGAAAAAGATCTGATGATGATGAATGCCGCAAATATGACCCCTACACCAAAGATAGTACATGAAACAGTCATTGAGCATACGCGCGATATGGAAATGAACTGTTCTTTTCAGAACCGTGCAAAATATGGTGACCTTACTGAAAAGGCGCGTGAATTTATTGCCGGTTTCCTTGGCGCAGATTCTGATGAGATTGGCTTTGTCAGAAACACATCAGAAGCGAATAATACCGTTATTAACGGGCTTGATCTTGGCCCGGGAGATGAAGTTTTAATATGGGATCAAAATCACCCTTGTAATAACATCGCATGGCATCAACGTGCAGAGCGGCTGGGATTTAAGGTTGTAACTGTTTCCACGGCAGAAACGCTTAATACGGAAGAAGACCTGCTTGCCCCATTTAAAGCAGCCATTAATTCAAACACAAAAGTGTTAGCTTTCAGTCATGTTTCAAACGTGACTGGCACAACTCTACCCGGCAAATCAATGACGCAGCTTGCTCATTCAGTTGGGGCGAAATGTCTTGTGGATGGTGCACAGACATTTGGGTATATGGATATTGACCTTCATGATATGGGTTGTGATTTTTATACTTCCAGCGGTCAAAAATGGATACTTGGCCCGCGCGAGGCAAGTTTTGTTTATGTCAAAAAAGAGGCGCAAGCCAAACTTTGGCCGAATATTGTTACCGTTGGGTGGGAACGTGTCAAAGAACAGGGAGCACGCAAATATGAAAGCCTGGGGCAACGTGATGATGGCCGCCTTTGGGCACTTGGCCGCGCCGTGGAATTTCATCAGATGATCGGACAAGACCGGATCGAAGCGCGCATCAATTATCTTGCGAATAGTTTGATGGACCAGCTAAAGGAAAAAGTACCCAACATTAGCTTCCTTACAGAACAGGCCGAAGGGTTTAACAGTGGAATTACGGTTTCACTTATTTCAAATACCAATGCGCCCGAAGCAGCCAGAACATTATATGAAAAACATCGTATTTCAGGGGCCATTGGTGGCCGGGAAGATGTTCTTCGGGCCAGGCTTTGCCCACATATTTATATTACCATGGATCAGATTGAAAAAATTGCCGACGCTGTAGCGGCATCAGTATAAGGAATAATTTTGAAATGAAGATTACTTTAATATCATTGACTGCAGGTGCATTAATGCTGTCAGCCTGTGCGCAGGAAGATGGATCCCAAACGACAGAACAGACGAACATGCAAAGTTCTGTAGCGATGATAAATACATTAACTGATGCCGAACGCACAGATGGCTGGGAACTCCTTTTTGACGGCACAAATATCGGTGCAAACTGGCGTGGTTATAAAATGGATAGTGTGCCAACCAATTGGGAAATTGAGGACGGTGCAATATTTCTGAATCCTAATAATTATGGAACCCCGGGTGACATTATCAGTCGGGATCAGTACGGCGAATTTGAATTCTCGCTGGAATGGAAGGTGGCACCTGCTTCAAATAGCGGCATTATGTATCACGCCGTTGAAAGTGATGAGTATGAATTCCCGTATGAAACAGGGCCGGAAATGCAAATACTTGATAATGATCGTCATGGCGATGCAAAAATTCGTCAACATCGTGCCGGTGATCTTTATGATCTGGTGGAAAGCAGAGTAGAAAATGTTCGCCCGGTTGGCGAATGGAATGAGATCCGCATTATTGTACAGGACAACACGGTTCAGCATTGGCAAAATGGTGAAAAAGTAGTCGAAACAACCATGTGGGATGACAACTGGGATGCGCTTATTGCCGACAGCAAATTTGCAACCTGGCCAGGGTTTGGCAAAAGCAAGGTTGGTCATCTAGTCCTGCAGGATCATGGCGATCCAGTGTGGTTCCGTAATTTAAAAGTAAAAAAGCTTGATTAATCCCACGTAAGCTTGGACGCGGATGAACGTCGACCTTCTTCGTCCGCGTAAACGCCGACGATACCGCGCATAAACGCATTGGGAAAGATCCCTTCATGCAGTTCCTGCGGAAGCACTTCCAGATTTACCTTTAAATTTGGATTAAAGCGTCGTTGCAGCGCATTAAAAAGTACATATACATCCGTTACGAGGCTCATGCGTTCCTCAGAATCGCCCACTGCAAAATAGGCCCTTGTTTCAAAAGGATATTCAGTTTCCTTGGTTGCTTGCTCCGTTTTCATGATTGCCCTGTCCATTCGTGGATAAAGAAAATCATCCCACCAGATCGACGGACTGATTATAAGATATCTTTTAAACATAGCGGGTCTTGTCATCAGCGCATATGCTGCGGCAAGGCCACTCATGGATTTTCCAATCAATACCCGGTCCTGACGATCCACATCATATTTTGCTTCAATAAACGGGATTACTTCATTTTGAACGACATCAAGAAACGCATCCGCCCCACCGGAATTTTCATAATCCACAGGATTTGCCCTTAGGAAATGATCTTCCGGCGGCGTAAAACTGGTTGGTGTATAATCACGTGTTCTGTTTGCTTCCCTCCAGTTACCATCGGCTTCATCCTGATAACCGATCCCGATAAAATACGCACTTGGAATATAATTGAAATATTCATAATTATAGCTCATTGCCGCCGCGGGAGTAAAAAGCGCAAGCGGGTCCAGAAAATAAAAAGTGGATGATTTCTGACCCTCTTGAGGTGGTTCTATAGGTGGGCGCACGTATAATCTGTATTTGACCCCATTGGATGAAACCTGCAGGTCAAAGACTTTTACGTCCCACGGATATTCAAACTTTTTCGCAGGTAAATTTTTGGCAAGTTCCTGTGGGGATTGCGCCTGTGATATTTGTGAAATTACAACAATGAAAAGAGCGGGAAGTAAATATCTTCCGGCTTTAATGAAGACGTTAAATTTCTCTATCATGCCAAAATTGCTTTCGAATTAAAGCAATTTCCATACTCCCAAGGAAAACATACTATTTTATCAATGTTTCAACAATTCTTTTGTGAAATAAAATTCTGAAGTCGATCTGAAGCCTCCTTCATAACAGGCTCCCAATTACCTTTTTCCTTTTGTATAATCGGTATCATATTCGGTACCATTGCCATATGGTCCGTCCCCAGCATATCCCATCCCCTATCCCGGGCTGGCATAATGGTAGGAATACCGAGAACCCCTGCAAAGCTGGCTGGTGCACTGTTTGCTGAAATAACAATGTCCATCTGATGTGTTAAGGCAAAAACAGCTTCCAGATCATTTTTATAATCCAGATCATCAAATGTGATTATATCGCAGTTAAAAAGTTCCTTAGCTTCGACTATTTCATCTTCACATTCGTCATACATTAAGCTGAAAAAAGTCACACCCCTCTCATTAAGAATAGGGCCCCATTCGCTAATATCCGCATATTGTAAATTTCTGGCTAATGATTTTTTGCCACTACGCCAGCAAATGCCAACTTTCAACCCTTTTGTGATATTCGTCACCCGTTGATGCCATATTTTTTTAAGTTCATCGTCCGGTATAAATAACCGACTGCTTTTATTGAAAGTGGTGATGTCTGTCCTTAAGTGTTTATAAAGATTGATCACATTACTTGCATAATCAAGTTCATTTACCGGCCAATCATAATTAAATTGCGTGACGTTTGCGACTTTACTGACATCAAACGCCCTCAC
>JAUILB010000284.1 GCA_030432815.1 Alphaproteobacteria bacterium
GAACTTGATTATCCCATTACTGAAAAAGAACTGTATGACATCATGCTTGATGATGAAGCCATATTTCTTGAACGTTGGCAAAGACAACTTGTCGACGTTCTTGGATCGTCGAATGAGGAAGCATTCTCACCTTTTCTGGAACAGGTGAGAAATTGGGGCGGATGGGCAGATAAAAGCTCTGTTGGCTTTCGGCTTGTAAAGGAATATCGAAATCAGATATTCAGTACCCTTATGGCACATGCGGTGCAGGCATGCCTTACTTATAATGAAAATTGTGATTATAACCGTGCAACAAAGCAGTGGGAACAGCCGCTCTGGCAACTGGTTAGCGAACGGCCTGATGGCTGGCTACCCGGTGGGGGTAGAGATTGGCAATATTATTTTGAACAGCAGGCCTTTGAAGCCTGGAAACCCGTAATGATTGGTGAAATTAAATTGGAAAATTATAGGTGGGGTGCGAAAAATATTACCAATATCGCCCATCCCCTGTCCCGTGCGGTTCCAGATATTGCAGGGTATATTGATATGCCGGTGGCGGAACAATCCGGAGATAGCGAAAATATACCGCACATAACAGGCCGCGATAAAGGGCAATCAATCCGCATGGTTGTCAGTCCCGGCCATGAGGAGGATGGGATAATGGATCTCCCATCCGGGCCGTCTGGGCACCCTTTATCGCCATATTTTGGTGCCGGGCATGATGAATGGTTAAATGGAGGGATGATGCCGTTTCTTCCCGGTGAAACTAAATGGTCTCTTGAATTTCTGCCAGGTCAGTAATTATTTAGAAGTCTTTGAATACACCATTTTTGCGGCGGCGAGGTCCTCAAGTGCGGTACCGACCGATTTAAAAAGTGTAGACCTGTCGGGGTTTTTGGATCTAAAATTATCCGCAACCATTTCTGATAGTTCGCCGCATATGTTTTGGCGGCTTATGATGCCAGCTTCCAATGGCCGCACGATATCGCCGGCCTCTGCAAGTGCGCCTTCATAGGTGTCGACATATATATCGCAGTTCAGGATCACATCATTATCGGCTTCTCTCATATCCGGCGTAAACGCCCCCACAAGATCAATGTGCTGTTTTTTTGATGCATTAAGCCACTTTCCCTTTAAAATTGGCGTATCTGCCATTGTCGCGCATGATATGATATCGCATGAGTGGGCATATTCTTTTGGATTTTCAACCGGAGTGACGGAGATGTTCAATTCATCGCCTACAGTTGCTGCGAATTTTTGTGCCCTTTCATAATTTCTGCCCCATATATATATTTTTTTGAGATGGCGAATGGCTGAATGTGCGCGTATCAGATGAGCGGCAATTTTTCCAGTACCCATCATCAGCATTTTTTCTGAAGCAGGATTTGAAAGATAAGATGATGCAAGGGCGGAAGCACATGCCGTTCGGCGCGCAGTAAGTTCATCGCCATCCAATATCGCCAGATTCTGACCAGTGTCTGCATCCGACAAAATATAGCTGGAACTGACACTATCCAAATTCTTTTTATTATTATCAGGGCAGACCATTACAAGCTTAATACCCAGCATTCCACCCTGCTGCCAACATGGCATAAGAAGCAGTGTATTTTCCGTTCCTGTTTTTGTTTTTATGCTATGACTATGGCGTAATGGCGTCTGCCCACCCGCTTTAAAAGCATCGCGCAATGCATTAATAAGATCAGGATAGGGGAGAAGTTTTGCGACTTGTTCAGCATCGATGATTTTCACTTATGTTCCTCGGGCTAATCATTTATATTTAAATATTTAAGATAACAATGCAGCAATACCATATGTCACAACAAGTAAATAATTCGCTTTGGGCACTGTCACGAAGATCAAAAGTTGAAGTAAACAGTCTGAAAGGTGAACACAAAACCGATATCGCCATTATCGGAGGCGGTTATACGGGTTGTTCCGCTGCGCTTAGGCTTGCTGAAGGTGGTGCTGACGTTACTTTAATCGAAGCGGAATATAGTGGCTTTGGCGGATCCGGCCGAAATGTGGGGCTTACAAATGCCGGGCTTTGGCTTAATCCGGAAGATATTGAAAAGGCTATCGGCAAGGAATATGGTTCAAGGCTGAATGATTTTTTAAGTAAGGCACCGGACCTTGTTCACGAACTTATAGATGAACATGACATAGAATGCGATGCTATTCGAAACGGCACACTTCACCTTGCTCATTCAGGGGCAGGGTTAAAGGCACTTGAAAATAAAGCATGGCAGATTAACAGCCGGGGCGGCAGCGTAATGCTGCTTGATAAATCGGCGACATTCGCGCTTACAAAGGCTGAAAATTATATTGGTGCCATCCATGATATGCGTGGCGGTACAATTCAGCCTCTTGATTATTGTTACGGTTTGATGCTGGCAGCCAAAAAGGCCGGAGTAACCATATTTACCGGAACACCTGCACAGTCGATCCGACATGGTCGCAAAAAATGGCACATAAAAACACCTGACGGCATGTTGGTGGCAGATCGTGTTTTGTTGGCGACTAATGCTTATTTGAAAGATGTTTCGCCATTGGTGAGATCCTCCTTTACGCCAATGTATTACAGCCAGATGGCGACAAACCCCCTTAGTGAAGACCAACTCAAACATTTTTTGCCAGGAAAAAATGGTACCTGGGATACTCGGCTTGTGATGCGGTCATTCCGCACGGACGCTGCCGGTCGGCTGATTATCGGTACAATCGGTAACATATATACCGATAATGCATCGTTCTTATGTTCATGGGCAAATAAGGTGGTGCGTGATACATTTCCGGGTGTGGGGGATGTGGAATGGGCTTATAAATGGGCTGGACGTATGGCATGCTCGTCAAATTATGTGCCGAACCTTCATGATTTAGGCAGAGGATTATACAGCATCAGCGGGTTTAGCGGGCGCGGAATTTCACCCGGTACGGCATTCGGACGTGTGATGGCTGATTTTATACTTGGGCGTATTGGCTCAGCGGAACTTCCATTACCGCTCAAAACCGTTGAAGCGGTAAAATTGAATATGATGCGACAGCTTTACTTTGAAACCGGAAGCCAGCTATCGCATCTTTATGATCATTTAAATTAATTTTTCTTATAACGTTCAAACCAGGCCATGATGTTATCCACCTTGGCATTAAGTCGTGACGGACGCCCGGCAATGCCGTGCGGTGAACCGGGAACACGAACCATGATTGTATCTACCCTTAACAGCTTTAAAGCCTGATAATATTGTTCAATTTCCGGGATAGGTGTTCTTCGGTCTTCTTCTCCTGTCATCAGCAAGGTTGGTGTTTTTACATTTCCGACAAGGGACATCGGGGAGCGTTTCCAAAAATGGTCAACATGATCCCAGGGATAGCCGGGGAACTGGTTATGGAGCTGTCCGATAGAGCTGTCGGCATATAATGATTTACTAAGCCAGTTGACAATTGGTTTTATAACGCCCGCCGCATTAAAGCGATCCGTCAGCCCAATAGCGTACGCAGCGGCAATACCCCCGGCCGAACCACCGGTAATAAACAGATTATTTTCATCAATGAAACCAAGGTCTATCATGGCATCTACGCCTGAATTATGGTCGGAAAAATCATACTCGCTTGAGTATTTATTATGAAGCAGCATTGAAAATTCTTCGCCGTAACTGGCACTTCCGCGATGATTATCAAAGAAAACAACATATCCTTCAGCAGCAAAACGTTGAAATTCAGCTGAAAATTCGGGGCCGTATGCAAGGCTCGGCCCACCGTGAATTTCGAGGATGAGAGGATATTTTTTAGCGGGATCAAAATTGGGTGGTGTCATATACCATCCCTGTATTTCCTGACCATCAATTGCCGAATTATAAATGATTTCATGAACCTCGCCTAAATCCTTGTGGCTTAAAAAATCCTCATTCAGATGTGTTAGTACACGCCTATCA
>JAUILB010000285.1 GCA_030432815.1 Alphaproteobacteria bacterium
TGACTATGCTGTTGTTGTTATCAGCCTGTAGCGAGCAGGAGACCAACGAAGCAGCAGGTGCTGAAGAAAATCCGCAAATTCCGCCCCTCACCTATACCTGGTCGCATCCGGATTGTCCGTTCACGGTTGATTTCCCCGGTGAGCCTGAGGTGGATGTGATTACGGAACCAGAAAAAGCAATATCAATATTGGCTTTGTATCAATGGGACACCAGCCAGATATATTTCGCATGTGACAAAGATGTATTGTTATTGCTGCCGCCAACATATTCGAATTCTTATCTCTTCGAACAGTATTCAGAGAATTTTACCACCAGTTTTGAAACTTCTGCGCCAGCATATAATGAACGACAATATGACAGTCAGCCATACTGGGGTAGTTTTAATAGTTTTGCACTAATTGATGATAGTAGAAGCAATTTTACTGTATGGATATTCAATCATACTAATACTATGGCGATTTTAGCATTCAACTATCGGTCAAATATGAACGTGAAAGGAGCCGGAGAAGATATATTTAATTCAGTGAAACTTAAGGATGGTCAATAATTTGATTAATCAAGCTTATTTTAATTTTATATCCATTTGTTTCGTCCTGGCGCTGGCCGGCGGAAAGCGCTTCTACCGCATCACGGTCAAACCCCATCTGTATCAAATCGGAAAGTGTCTTCTGGCTTTTATGGGCGACATAATCCGCTGTTTCCAATGATCGACTGCCCGGTTGGATCAGAAATTCTTCCGGCGGAATATTTTCAATACACACCCGCCCCTTGTCTTCGCTCCTGACCACGGTGACATCCGAAAGTCCGGTTTTATCATCAGTGGTTGCTTCAATAATTTCCGCTTCAAGCGAAAGCGCGAGCAACGCTTCCTCCGTAAGGCCCTCATATGTCTCGCGGCGTTGTTCAATCGTTTCCTCCCAATAAGCCTTCACGACGCCGATCTTGTTCAAAAGTCCGTCTTTCGCCCAATCATGGGTGATCGAAAAACCGTCATTATCCTTAAAGAAGATATGATTGACGTAATCCGTCGCCTGCTCGGCATAGGCTTCGTCGCCTTCCTTGGTCGGGGCGAATTCAACAACATTATCACCCGATACAAACACCCGGATCAGATCCGGCATGACACCGTCGATGGTGCTCGCCACATCGCGGCTGATCACGCTACTGTGGCCTTCTTCCTCGTTCCCGAAAGGCTCCCCGTGATAATATCTGAGCGCCATTTCCTGGTCGGCGGCAACCTCACTGTTATAGAAGCCGACGGCCCCATCCTCCTCCGATCGGAGAATGGAAATAAATTCGATTTCATCCATCGATAAATCCTTTTCTTTTTTTGTCTTAAAATATAAAAGCACCCGGGCCGGGTGCTGAAAAATAACGAATATGTGTGACTGCCTATTTTGCCTTGTCTAGGCTTTTTTCTTTGGCAGTATAAGATAATAGACCCATTGTGCCAGGAACGACCCGAACATCGAAAGCGGCACAAGATTTGCGGCAATCGTATATAAGTCACTTCCCGGCAGTTCTTCAAAAATAGTATTCAGGATTATATACCCGGTCAGAAGGATGACATATGTTCCTACATATGCTTTGAAATTGCTTTTGGTCACGGTCCGAACAACAAAGCTGATCGCAAATGGTATTCCCACGCCAATCAGAAACAATAACAGAAACCCCAAAACAGTGGCTTCGGCACTCCCTTCACCGGCGTTTTGCGCATGGGCAACAGAAGGCATAGTTGTAGAGATTATATTAGCACATAAGAAACATATATAATTTTTCATGGCCGCACCATACATCAGCACTTAGGCAAATACAAACACTGATCGTGACAGCCTACCTGGTTTTGCTGTTTCTTTGTTTACGTGTAAAAAACTTTGGTATCCTTGTCGAAAACCCTTCACCTTTGAACGATATTTGTCGCGCGTCCTGATCGTCGCTTTTCACGCTGATCTTCTCGATTTGATCAAGCAATATAAGCTTAAGTTGCGCTGCGGTTAGTCCTCGTTTTCTTAAGGAACTGATTAGTTCTTCTAGTTCGTGTTGTGCGTCTTCGTGATTGCCATTTTCTATACGGACGGCCGCTTCATCTGCAATAAATGTTCCCTGCCGCCCGGCACCACGAACGATCCTGTTCTGCTCCAGGATTTTATAGGCCTTCGCGACAGTG
This sequence comes from Alphaproteobacteria bacterium, assembly GCA_030432815.1. Taxonomy (GTDB): domain Bacteria; phylum Pseudomonadota; class Alphaproteobacteria; order Sphingomonadales; family Emcibacteraceae; genus Pseudemcibacter. Next base: position 2,169 of record JAUILB010000285.1, read on the forward strand.
TTGGGGTTAATCATCAGGTCCCCGGCAAGTTGACGTACTGGCGGCAGGGAATGCCCCGGTAATAACGCGCCCGATTGCACAGCAGCCCGTATTTGGTTAACGATCTGCAGATATACCGGTTCAGACGATTTTGTGTTGATTAAAATATCCATGAATTCAGTATATATATTATTTTGTATTATATTGCAATAGTACAATGGAATATTTTTATATATCTTGCTTATCTACTTATATTGATTATTAAAATTGATAAATATAGGTATCAAACCACCCACCGGGTATTAACCTCAATCGGGCGGGCCTGCGCGTTTGACACCGGGAACGCAAATGTAAGCGCAAGCGCATCCGCCACATCGGGCGAGGCAAGTCCGCGTTTTTTCATATCTTCCTTTTTTTCAAGCTGGATTTTATTTTCTTTAGCAAAACCATATTGCACCGCCGTCAGGTCATCAATCAGGACCTGATCATTGGGAATGACACCGCTTTCAAGCCATTTTTTCATCAACCCGTAAATTTCCGCGCGTTTGTTATAATAAATATCCGTATCAATCGGTTTGGACCCAAACTGAACCTCCTCAACCACACGGCCGTAGCCATTAGCCACAAGCTGGTCATAAACACCGCTGCCAAACCCGCCGGTACCATCAATGAAAACCTTTTTAGGTGTAAGCCGGTCTATATATTCCGCGACATGCCCCGCAAGCTGGATACTATCAAGTCCATGATACATTTTATAACCGTGGCTGCGCCCGTCGCGCCCCTGCCGCACATAAATAACGCTCGCGTCATCGCCAAACCGCGCCACATCAACCCCGATCACGATGGAGGCTCGCTCGTCTTTTATCGGTGCGCGACTGCCCGCCTGCTCCGCCACATCACTTGAAATGAATTGCAGCGAACTCGCCCTTGGAAACTGCCCTTTGACCCGGATACGGAAAAAATCACTGTCCTCTCCATAATCATGGGCCCAGCTTTCAATCAATTCCTTGTTGGTGCCATGTACATTGCGGCTGTCAATCTGGCGGGTGATAAACCGGTGCCGAAATGCACCAAATGTTTTTCTAAAATATCCGTCGTTCCGGGTCGGGTTTCCGAACATGAACCGCATTGGCTCCCCGTCCGTAAGGCCCCCTTCCGATACCTCAAATATCCGTTCGGGCACGCCCGATGCTTCATCAAATAAATACCACGGCGTCGACCCCGCGGCATGAAGTCCCGCAAAGCTTTCTGAATTTTCCTCTCGGCATGTCTGCGCGTCCACGCGCCATGTGTCCGGCTCTTCTTGGTGTGTCAGGTTCATATTCCCTTGCGACGCGTTAAATGAAAACCAGTGCCCGGTAATGCACAATCTTTTCCACTTGCCAAGCTCGGCCCATGTTTTGGTTTTAAGTTGCGGTGACGTGGTTGCCGTCATGACACCCTTTGAATGGGGTCGTGTCGACATGATGAATAAAGCAATCCATGCGCTTAACGCTGATTTTCCAATCCCGTGCCCGCTTGCGATGGAAAATTGGATCGGCTTGACCGGGTTTTGCCCGTCAAAGCCGCGGTCGCGGATTTCCTCACCCCAGCGTTCCAGGAACTCCCACTGCCATTTGCGCGGGCCTTCTGCACCGTCCAGCAATGAATGAGCATCCCCCCAGGGAAATGCGTAAAACACAAACCCCAACGGGTCGTCATAAAATTCCGCCACCTCATCCGCAAGCTTTATATCGGGATTGTCTAG
>JAUILB010000286.1 GCA_030432815.1 Alphaproteobacteria bacterium
GATACCGGTTATCAACATAACCCTTTTCCGGGTGATCCCGATCCGCGCGCCCGCATTCGTGAAGAAGGTCTTATTCCAAACCGCCATGTGGGTGGCTATACAACATTTAATAGTATATTTGGCCCGGATAGCGGTTATTACAGTGAAAAAGACTGGTATGTCAGCAGTTATAATGGCGGTGTTAATAGCGCACAGAAATTTGAAGCGGGGGGTTACACGTTTCTTCATTTTTCATTTGAAATGCAGGCGGGCGATGATGTGCTTGAATGGGCGCAAGGTGTGATTGATGCTCACCCCGGTATTCCCACCATCATGTCGACCCATGATTTTCTGAACCCACGTGGTGAGCGGCTTCCCAGTCCGGCATATGATCTGGCATCTGCTGACCCGCTTGATCATAACAGTGCCGAAGACATATGGAACGAATGGATACGCAAAAATGATCAGATATTCATGATACTATCCGGACATCAGATCGGGCAGGCGTTTCGTGTTGATCAAAATGATTATGGAAACAATGTCTATCAGATTTTAAGCGATTATCAGGGACGCGGTATGGCCGCAAATCCGTCGCTGGATGCGGAAAATATTACCGGCATTGGAGATGGATGGCTCAGATTGATGGAATTTGACACATCGGGTAATGTTCCAATAGTTGCAGTAAAAACATATTCCACATATTATAAAAAATATTCTTTTGAATTTGAAAATTACGTAAGTTGGTATCGTGATTTAGAACAACCGGGTATGAGCGATGATGAATTTTTAAATTCAGATCATTATACCATTGAATTGACTGATTTTAAGAAACGATTTGGTGAACCTTAATAAAAAAGGGAGGATAACATGTTGGCATTTCCACAAATAACTGCACTTTGTGCAGGACTTCTTGGGTTAATAAGCTTTGTACTTGCTTTTCATGTGGGATCGTACCGTGGGAAAACGAAAATATCACTTTCGCATGGTGGAAATCAGGAAATGCTGGTTCGAATACGTAAACATGGAAATTTCACAGAATATGTGCCCCTAGCCCTGATTTTACTTGGGCTGCTTGAAATGAGCGGCGGTGCAGGCAATACGGCAATTTGGGTGCTGGGTGGAATGCTGATCATCGGCCGCATCACACATCCGATGGGACTTGTTGCTGATAATATTGGACATCCCATGCGTGCAGTGGGGGCGCTCCTTACAATGTTAATGACATTAGTATGCAGTGGCTGGCTTATTTATAATTACGTTGCAACAATGTAAAAATTTGAAAAGCTAACTCATGAGGAAACGTTAATAATGAAACGTCTTAACCGCCGTCAGATACTTGACAGAATGGCTGTTGTCACGGGCGGAATGGTGTCACTAACCGTTCTTGCAGCATGTGATGGCGGGGTTACTGTTCCAGAAAATACGGCAAATATTGATTTAAAAGCACTTAGTCAGGCTCATTTTGATTTGGTGGGGGATATTGCCGATATGATTATACCGGATACGGACACACCGGGTGCAAAATCAGTCAATGTTCATTATCTGGTGGATGAGCTTGCCGCAAACTGGATGACGGAAGACGATAAAAATGCTTTCCTGAACGAACTGACAACGCTGGATGACAGGATTAAAGCCGAATATGGTCAGCGTTTTTCTGAACTTGATAATGAAAAAAAGGCGTTAGTGTTGGATCAGCTTGGCGGGGAAATATTGTCAGATATTAAAAGTGGAGAGGGCAACCATATTTACCTTACGCTCCGCGAAATGATAATTTTTGGCTATTACACGTCGGAGGTCGGTGCAAGCGAAGAACTGATTTATGATCCAATTCCCGGTGAATATAATGGTTGCACAGAGTTTTCTGAAACAGGGAAGGCTTATTCCATCTAAAACAGCGGTTGGCATATTCTAATTGTCGTCTTCATTATAATATCCGATCACATCTCCTTCGGTTGTGACACCAAGCCCATTGAGTACACGATTGGAATAGTTAAAATAGGCAATTACTTGGTTAATTTCAAGAATTTCGCCATCAGTGCATCCGGCGGCGCGCATAGGTTCCATGTCGCTTGCTTCCATTTTTGCGACACTGGTAGTCAATTTTTTTGCATAATTCAGAAGCGTCAGTTCCTTGCCTTGAAATACCTTATCCGGTGTATGATTTTTAAGTGCAGTTAATATGGCATCGGATTTTTTTTTATCATTGATCAGTCGGCGAGCATTCATAAAATGATGGGTTAGGCTATAATCACATTCATTGATAATACTGGTATAGCTGGCTATCACTTCCAAAAACCAGAAGGGCAGTGTGTTATCAGGATTATGGAGAACTGATTTATAAAGCGCCATATGGCCGGCAATGGTATGTGGGCGCAGTGATTGGCAGCGCATAACGTTATCGACTGTGCCGTGGGGTGTGCGTGCTTTTTCATACATTTCCCTGACGGTGCCTGTTGCCTGTTTATCTTCAATCATTTCAATCCATGCTGTCATTTTGTTCTCTTTTAATTTGGTGATCAGAATTTCTTGACCTATTCTACAAGTGATTTATCTTTAAATCCAAGCAATTAAAGACGTTAGAAGTAAAATACAGGGAAGAAATATGAGTGAAATTAGAACGCCCGGGTTTATCCAGTCGGCCATTTGCTTTGGTGGCATTGTTACCATGATTGGCGTTGGTATCCTGATATATGAAGTGCCATTACATGTGATTATTCTGGCCGCTATAATCTGGTCATCGCTTCATGCATTTTCACTTGGTAGCCGTTTTAAAGATATTAAAGAAGCGATGAACCACGGCATAAAACGCGGGCTCAGCGCAATGTATATTTTCATCCTGATTGGTGTTGTGATAGCGGCCTATCTTGAAAGCGGTACGATTTCAAGTATCGTTTATTACAGCCTTGATATCATTAGCCCGGCGGTTTTCCTCCCCGCAAGTCTGCTTATTTGCTCATTTATGTCACTTGCTGTTGGGACAAGCTGGGGTACGGTTGGTACGGCAGGTGTTATTCTGGTTGGTGTTGGCTCCGCTATGGGTATTCCGCTGCCGATTGTAGCAGGAGCCGTTGTATCCGGTGCTACCTTTGGCGATAAACTATCCCCAATCTCAGATACAACCAATCTTGCGGCCGTTGCGGCGGGTACTGATCTTTATAAGCACATAAAATCAATGCTTTATACGACCATTCCGACTTATGTCATTTGTTTGGTTCTATTTGGTTTTATTGGCATGGGTTATTCAGCTGACGGGTTATCGGATACCGGCATAAGGTCATTTCAGCAGGCTATAGAAGCGAATTTTGTCGTTAGCTTCTGGAGTCTGCTTCCTATCATTACGCTTTTTACGCTTAGCTACAAAAAAGCCCCGGCGGAAGTCGCCATGATATCAAGTGTTGCTGTTGCTGCGGTGCTCGCAATTTTACAGCAGGAAAGATCGGTACTTGATTTTCTAATGAGTATGCAGGATGGTTTTAAGGCTGAAACTGGCCATGAAGATCTTGATATTCTTGTGAACCGCGGAGGTATCCAAAGTATGATGTGGACCTTATCCATGACGCTTTTTGCCTTGGCTCTTGGTGGTATTCTTGAAAGGTACGGTTTTTTAAAAGCGCTTCTGACGGGTATTCTGGATAAAATCCGTTCAACCCTGTCACTTGTTTTTGCAACCATGTGTACCGGAATTCTGGCCTGCTGTAGCATGGGTGAAAGTTATATTTCCATCATCGTTACATCGCAGCTTTTTAAAAACAAATATAAGGATTTCAAACTTAAGGCTTACATGCTTTCCCGTACAGTTGAAGAAAGCACCACCATGTCTTCACCGCTTATTCCATGGTCCACTGCGGGTGCATTTTATTTTGCGGCGATGGGTATTCCGGTGCTGGATTATCTGCCATATACGTTTCTTAA
>JAUILB010000287.1 GCA_030432815.1 Alphaproteobacteria bacterium
TGCCGCGCCACGCGAAACACGGGCAAACACCGGAATATTGAATATTCCAATAGCGATGATCGCGTTAATCGCCCCGGGTCCGAATACCGCCGTGATCAAAATCGCCATCAAAAGCGACGGAAACGCGAAAATAAGATCATTCCCCCGCATCAGTATTTCATCAACCAGCTTGCCGCCGCCGCTTTTGGCTGCTGCTGCCCATAAACCAAGCGGTACACCAAACAATATCCCTACACCCACGGCAACCAACGATACCATCACCGCATTGCGTGTGCCGACCATAACCATCGAAAGAAGATCCCGACCAAAATGATCCGTTCCAAACCAATGTGACAGGTTTGGTGCCTGAAATTTCCCCGGTATATCAATTGCGGTCACGTCATATGGTGTCCAGAATAACGAAATAATCGCCGCGGCAATGAAAATATCGGTCAGAATCCCGCCTATCAGAAAACTCAATGGCCACCTTTTCATTGTCATCCCCCTTCCCGAAGACGCGGGTCCACCCACGCATAAAGAAGATCAACAATGAATGTGATCATCACCACTGCAAATACCAACAAGGTTACAATTGACTGCACGACAATCAAATCCCGTTGAGCAATAGATTGGAACACCAATCGGCCAAGCCCCGGAAGCGAAAATATGCTTTCGATAATGATCCCCCCTGCAAGCAGGAACGAGAATTGAAGTCCCAAAATGGTTAGCACCGGGATCATCGCATTTCGAAGCCCATGGCGTATCAATGCCTGCCTTTTGCTTAAACCCTTGGCACGGGCCGTACGGATATAATCCTCATTCATCACTTCAAGTACCGATGAACGCATTACCCGTGAAAGTATGGCCGCCTGCGGCAGCGCAAGTGATATTGCGGGTAAGGTCAAAGCTTTTAAACATTCAAAAAAGCCTGCCTCCCAGCCCGGAAACCCGCCTGCAGAAAATAACCCCAGGCTGGTTGAAAAAAGCAACACCAGAAGGATCGCAAACCAGAAATTTGGCACGGCAACACCCACCTGCGCGATCCCCATCAAGGCTGTATCAGCAAACCTGCCACGAAACGACGCGCTGATCACCCCGACCGGCACCGCAATAAGGGTCGATAAAATAAGCGCATAAACCGTCAGCGGTACAGATACAAGGGTACGTTCCAAAATCAGTTCCGAAACCGGTATCCGGTATGTATAGCTTATCCCAAAATCACCGGTGATCATGCCGCCGACCCAGCTGAAATACCGCTCCCACGGGTCAAGATTAAGCCCCAGTTCCGCACGCAAGGCTTCAGTGGCCTCAGTGCTACCCGAAAGCCCCATCATATATGCAGCGGGATCACCAGGCACAATTTCAATCATGATAAAAATGATAACCGTCGCAACAATCAGCGTAATGGCAAGGGATAAAAACCTTTTCAGAAGAAAACGGCCCATTATCCGTCCCCCTCAATATAAACATCGCGAAGATCGTTGGAACGGATCGGATAATTGGCCCACATACCCTTAACACCACGTTTCCACACCCCGTATTTTCCTAACTGATAAAGATAGCCGTTGACTGCATCTTCAGCAATTTTACGCTGCGCCTGTTTATATAGCTCGCTTGTCACGGCTGCATCGGTGCTTTTATCAATATCACTGATTATTTTCTGAAAATCGGCATTATCATACCGGAAATAATAATCAGGGTTGGCGTAAATATTAATATCCATCGGTTCCACATGCGAAACCACCGTCAGGTCATAATTTTTGTTTCTGAGAACCTGATCAATCCACTGCGCCCATTCAAGGTTTTCAATTTTGACCCGAATACCAATACGTCCAAGTTGATTGGCAACAAGTTCCCCTGTGCGGCGCGCATATGTTGGGGGTGGTAATTTAAGACTGACGTCAAAGCCATTTGGAAGCCCCGCATCACGTAAATATTCCCTAGCTTTACCAAGGTCATAAGGATAAAGCCCGGTTAAATCCACATAATCCGGATGGTTTGGCGCAAAATGGGTCCCGATCGGCGCGGCATTTCCAAACATCGCACCATTAATTAGTTCGTCCCGGTTAATGGCATGGGCGATGGCTTTTCGCACATTCAGGTTGTTAAGCGGCGCATTTTTATTGTTGGTTGCAAGGATGGTTTCACCCGCTGTCAAACCAACCACCACCTCATAATCCGGGTCCTGATCAAATAAAAACAGATTTTCGGGTGCCGGATAATTGGGAAAAGTGTCAATGTCCCCTGCTTTGAGCGCTGTATAGGCGGAAAGCGGATCAGTGATAATTTTAAATATGGCCCGGTTCAGTCGTGGTGCCGTCCCCCAGTAATCCTCATTCCTGCTAAGTTCAATACGGTCCCCACGCACCCAACGGTCAAATTTAAAGGGGCCTGTCCCGACCGGATGTGACGCATTTGATGATACGCTTTCCTCCGCTACAATCACCGCATCTCCAAGGCCAATATTAAATAAAAAGTCCGGCCGCGCCTGATCCAGTGTTATCATAACTGTAAGCGGGTCAAGCACGTCAATATTGGTGATGGGGGCAAAAATATATTTCTTGGCATTGCTTGAACCTGCCGCACGGGCACGATTAAATGAAAAACGTACGTCTTCGGCGGTGAAATCGGTTCCATCATGAAATTTAACCCCTTCGGGTAAATGAAACACATATGATCTTCCATCCGTTGATATATTCCAGAACAACGCAAGCCCCGGCTCAATACCCCCGTTTTCGTTAATCCGAACCAGTCCCTCAAATATATTTCCGTAAACGACTTCGTCAATTGCCGCCGCAGCCCCCGATGTGGGGTCAAGGTTTGGCGGTTCAAGCTGCAATCCGACCCGAATTGTATTCTGTTGTGCTACCGCATAAAGGCAACCTACCCAAAACAATATTATGGAAAGCCATAATTTCTTCATCTGATCACGCTTTCACCGCGATGGTCATGCCTTTTGGGTCAAGTGACAACGCAAGCGCATGTGTGGAGTGCGCAACGCCATCTTCGATATATTTGCCAGAGCGCACACCAACTTTCAGAAATGATTTAAGTAATCTCGCCGCTTTTAAATTGGTTTTAACAGTGCTAAAGCAAAGATCCGTTTGATGTTGACCTAATATTGCCGGCAGATGTTTGGGCGATAGCCCACTCATTATCCGATATTTTTTAATGCCAAGAACATCACAAACAGGTGAAATTGCATCCTCACTACCATGATTACCAAGCAAAGCTACACCTGAATAAATCCGCAACTCACCGTCCGTATTGATATGAAGCAGGCCGTCCTGCCCTCCTTGCCCCGCTGATGACGAAATAGCAGCAGGCAGTCCGACCGATAGAACCACGCCGCCTGTAATCATTGCCTTGTTAAAGGATCGTCTGGAAATAAGTTTATTTTTCATAAAATCAGACTAGCCCTAATCTTATGATGTTAAAAGATTAAATTTGAAAAAACTCAATATTCTTTCATAAGAAGTTTATAGGCCGCATTTGCCATCACCTTGGCCGAATTAACCATATCTTCAACGACAACATATTCATCCGGCTGATGGGCAAGCTCAAGAATTCCGGGGCCATACGCAATGCAGTCTTTAAGATTGCCAATACGGTCAATATGTTTTTGGTCATACGTTCCAGGTGAACATACAAGGTCAGGTGATTTGCCAAGTACTTCTTCGATCGCCTGCGACGTTGCCATGACAACAGGAGCATCACTATCTGTCATACTTGGGATAACTTCAAGCATATCACGGATTTCATATTTAAATCCTTCCCGTGATGTTTCAAGATTGGCAAGGATCGTGGTGATTTCCCCTTTTACAGAGCCAAGATCCTCTTCAACCAGAAAACGCCTGTCAATAACCATACGGCAACTGTCCGGCACACATGGGGCT
>JAUILB010000288.1 GCA_030432815.1 Alphaproteobacteria bacterium
TCAGAAAGCCGGACGTCCTAAACATTATAAGGAAACTCGGCTTCGTTCAAATTGATACTATCCAGAATGTCAGCCGCGCACACCATCATATTCTCTGGAGCCGAAACAGAAATTACCGTGAACCCATGCTTGATGATCTACTGAAACCAAAAGGTGATGTTTTTGAACATTTTACCCATGATGCATCGGTTATTCCGGCTGAATATTATCCTTACTGGACACGACAGTTTGAGCGGTTAAAAAAACGGTTCGACAATTACAAGAATTATCAAAAAATACTTGCACATGCGGATCTTGAACTCATCAAAAGGAAACTGGAAGAAGAAGGTGCCCTCTCCACAGAAGCTTTTGATACCAAAATAACGGGTAAGAAGAAAATGTGGTCCCGCCCGCCGCATAAGGTTGGGCTGGATTATTTATGGTACGCCGGGGAACTTGCCACATCACACCGTATAAATTTCAGAAAATATTATGATCTTAAGCATCGTGTGATTGAAGAAAGCTATCTTGATAAAAACCATAGTGATAAAGACCAGATTGACTGGCTATGTAAAAATGCAATTGACCGCCTATCATTCGGTACGCTTAAAGAAATTCGTGAATTCTGGGATGCCTGCGACAGGAATGAGGTCGAAAACTGGTATAAGAAAAATGATACACACTTAAAGAAAATTGAATATCAAAATCACAATGGAGACTGGGTAGAGGCATTCGCCACAGTGGATATTGATGACAGGCTGGACAGCATGGACCCATTATCAAGCCGGATCAGTATAATTAATCCGTTTGATCCGGCAATTCGCGACAGAGTACGCCTTAAAAACCTTTTTGGCTTTGACTATAAAATTGAAATATTTGTTCCCCCCGCCAAACGGAAATGGGGATACTATGTTTATCCACTGCTTGAAGGTGATAAATTTGTTGGCCGTATCGAATTAAAAGCGGATCGTAAAAATGGCACCCTTAATGTCGTGAACTTCTGGGAAGAACCAGGCATAAAGTGGGGCACCGCCCGAAAAAAGAAGCTTGAAACGGAACTTTTGCGCTTTTGCCGTTTTGCTTCACTTTCACACGTAAACTGGTAAAAGCATTATTTATCAAGCACCTTCGAATCTTCAAAACGTCCGACGCTGCGGTCTTCGCGCTCACCAATAACAATATCATCACCGCTCAGGGTTATTTCCATCATATCATGTGCGACTGTCAGTGGGCCGTCATAAAATGGACGCGTTTCCCGTTCCAGGTCTTCGGCTGTTGTTCCCGGTGGAATAATGTGCGAATAAACGGCCATTTTAGGTTTTGTCACGGCAAACACTTTTCCAACCTGTTCCGGTGTTGAATGCACACTAAGACTTACATTTGCCAGATTGGCTTCCGGAGTTGCACCGGGTGATGGCACCTGAACTTCATGGATAAGCAAATCAACGTCTTTACCCACTTCATTTATTTCACTTTTTTCCGTTGACCTTGTATCCCCGGAAAAAAGAACAGAATGCCCCTTGTAATCAATCCTAAAGCCAAGCGTTTCACCGCGCAGCCCCAAGAGTTCACCTGTCGGAATATCAATCGGCATATGTTCAACCTGAAATGCTGTAATCTTAAGACCGCCTTCATCAAAAACAACCCCGTCGGATACTTCATCGACAACAAGTTCAGTGCCCTCGATCGGCACACCGACCATCACCCGATAATCCACATCCCATTGATAGGCTTCTTTAATATTCTCCATCATGGATTTTATCCCAACAGGTCCCTGAATATGAAGCGGAACGCGTCTTCCAAAAAGCCATCCACTAAGCCATGCACTCGAAATGCTGACCGTATGATCAAAATGAAGATGAGTGATAAGAATATGGTCTACCCCTGATATTGCTTCAAAACCACCCGCGACAAACAACCGCTCCCTCATGCCCGGCCCGGCATCCACCAGTATTTTATGATCCCCTGCCTCAACATATATGCTGGGACCATATCTTTCGGTTGATGGCCGCGGGGCACCGGTGCCTAGAAATGTCAGCTTCATCACATCATTATCAGCAGATGGCATTACATCCTGTGCTGCAACCATTTTTATTTGAAACGTAAAAGCCAGTGTCATCAGTATGGTAAGTTTCAAGAATTTCATTATAAAACCTTTATGTCTGTTTTATTTAGGATGCTATGGAAATATCTCACGCCATGCAAGTATTTCATCTGCAAATATATTTTTAACAATAGTAAACGATTTTCGATTATAAAGAATGACGCGTTTACAACATTTCCAAAAACGGATGAAAGAAATTAAATGGAACTGCTGGTTATCATCGTTAATTACAAAACGGCAAGTCATGTAATTAAAAACCTTGAAACGCTGGTTCCTGAATTACGGTCACTTGATATCAAAGCCAAGTGTTGGATCGTCGATAATAACTCACCCGATGCTTCAGTTGAAGTTCTGAAAAAAGCAATAGCCAACTTTAAATATGACGATGTAGTCAATCTAATCCCCCACACCATTAATGGTGGTTTTGGTGCAGGAAATAATGTCGCTATAAAAAAAGCGTTGGAAACTGATGAAAAGCCGGATTATTTTTATCTTCTTAACCCGGATGCCATGGTATCACCGGGTACGATAGAAAAAATGCTTACACATATGAAAAACAACCTTGGTACCGGAGTTGTCGGTGGACCGGTTTATAATATGGACGGCACATATAATTGCGGCGCATTCAGGTTCCCCGGGTTTTTGGCTACAGTCGAGGAAAGCATCAGCATGGGCCTCATAACCAAAATATTACAAAACAGCCGGATTACAATATCACCTCCCCCCAACCAAACAGTGAAAGTGGGCTGGGTGAGTGGTGCCAGTATGATGATATCAAGGTCAGCCATCAAGAAAGCCGGAATGTTTGATGAAGGTTTTTTTCTTTATTTTGAAGAAGTGGATCTTTGCAAGCGCATCACCGATTGTGGTTTCGATATATATTATATCCCTGCTGCCGGCATCATGCATGTGGGCGGGGTGGCAACCGGGCTTGAGCAGGCCATCACCCGCCTCCCCGAATACTGGCACATGTCAAGACGCCGATATTATAAGAAAAATTTTGGCTCATTGGGGCTTTTTATCCATAACCTGATGACCCTTGGTTTCGGTGCAATCGGCTATCTATATAAAAAATTAAGGGGCCGACAGGATATTCCACCCCATTATTTGCGGGACATCTTTAAATATAATTTCTTCCCAAACAAGGATTAGAAGCGGTTTCGCCTTTGAAACACACTTTGATTGTCTTAAAAAATCCGTTGCTAAAAATATTAGTTTTTAAGTCGGAAGCCTGTTTTAAAAATCCAGGCAATCGTTCCAAGACAAACAAAAAGAAAAATCATTATCATCACAACACTTGTCGTGATGCTCACATCTGAGTTTTCATAAAAACTCCATCTGAACCCGCTAACCAAATAAACAACGGGATTTAACAAAGAAACTTTCTGCCAGAATTCGGGAAGCATATTTATTGAATAAAAACTGCCTCCTAAAAAAGTAAGCGGAGTAATAATCAACAGCGGTATGAGCTGCAATTTTTCAAAACCATCCGCCCAGATACCGATGATAAAACCAAGCAGGCTAAAAGTAACACATGTCATTACAAGAAAGAAAAGCATCCAGACGGGGTGCTGAACTTCAAATGTTACAAAAAAATTTGCGGTAATCAGTACGATCAAACCGATTATAAAAGATTTTGTCGCGGCTGCACCAACATAACCGATGGTAATTTCAATGAATGATAAAGGAGCCGATAAAATTTCATATATTGTGCCGGTAAAGCGCGGGAAATATATACCGAATGATGCGTTCGATATACTTTGTCCTAATATTGTCAGCATGATTAGGCCC
>JAUILB010000289.1 GCA_030432815.1 Alphaproteobacteria bacterium
CAGGCAATACTGGCATTGGACTTTCACTTGTGGGAAATGCTCTCGGTTACAAAACAGTGATCGTGATGCCCCGCACCCAATCCCAGGAAAAAAGGGATGCGCTCCGTTTGGCCGGGGTTGACTTGCGTCTTGTGGATGCAAAGCCATACGCAGATCCAAACAACTACATTCATGTTTCTGAACGCTTAGCAGCTGAATTAGCTAAATCGGAACCAAGTGGGGCTATTTGGGCCAATCAGTTCGATAATATAGCCAACAGGGATGCTCATCTAAATACCACAGGTCCAGAAATCTGGCAGCAAACCGAAGGCAAAATTGATGGATTTACGTGTGCGGTAGGCTCCGGCGGCTCAATTGGCGGCATATCGATGGCTCTGAAGCAGCGCGATCAAAACATAAAAGTTGCGATTGCCGACCCAATGGGAGCGTCACTTTACAATTATTATAAACACGGTGAACTTAAATCAGAAGGAAGTTCAATAACCGAGGGTATAGGTCAAGGCCGGATCACAGCAAATCTGCAGGAAGTTGTTATAGATGATGCCTATCAGATTTCAGATCGGGAAGCTCTGAGAGTGTTGTTTGATCTTGTTAAATTTGAAGGACTTTGGCTTGGCGGATCTTCAGGAATTAACGTGGCCGCCAGTATACGAATGGCGCGGGATATGGGTCCTGGACATACAATTGTCACACTGCTTTGTGATGGCGGCGCAAGATACCAAAGCAAGCTCTATAATCCTGAATTCCTGAAAGAAAAAGGGTTGCCCTACCCAGAGTGGTTGGATGATAGGCAATCGGCATGATTAAGCGCATTAAAAGCTATATAACAATGGTGAAAGAGCGCGACCCTGCAGCCAAATCTTCCCTGGATGTCATTCTTTCCTATCCTGGAGCACATGCGCTATTCATTTATCGCATTGCAAATAAACTTTGGCGAAACGAGTTTTACACGCTCTCTAGGTTTATCTCACATATTGGACGCTTTATCACTGGCATAGAGATTCACCCCGGAGCCAAAATAGGTAAATATCTTTTTATCGATCATGGCATGGGAGTTGTAATAGGCGAAACAGCGGAAATCGGTGACAATGTTTCCCTGTATCAAGGCGTAACACTTGGGGGCACATCACTTCGCGATGAGAAAAGACATCCTACTCTTGAGGACAATGTCGTAATTGGAGCTGGAGCTAAGATTCTTGGCCCCGTGAAAATAGGTAAAAATTCGAAAATTGGCTCCAACGCTGTAGTAGTAGAATCCGTTCCTCAAGACTCTACTGCGGTGGGAATACCTGCAAAGATTGTTGCACCTAAAGCTCCAATGACCAACGCAATCAATTGTAACTATCAAAATCAACATAAGACAACTTCCACCGAGCTTCTTAAAACAGCGGACACTATTGATTAGGGCGGAGCCTTTGGAAAAAAAGCATCTAATTTCTGCTTAATTCGCCGTCTCTGTCCGCTAGCTCTCAAGAATATATGCGTTATCTCTTTGATACTTAAATACTAAGTAAAGAAAGTTAAGAAATCCACGGTTAGCAGGAGATTGGATGGTGGGCGGTACTAGGTTCGAACTAGTGACCCCTACGATGTCAACGTAGTGCTCTACCACTGAGCTAACCGCCCTTTTCACTTGGGAAGTGGATTTATACTAAATTTACGCAAAGAAGCAAGTCCAAACATTTAACATCTGCCTTATTTTATTCATGGAACATTAAGGCTGATTTTGCTACTCTAAAGCCAAAAGCAGGATCAAAGAAATGAATATGATGAGAAAAAAATATATTTTCCTCCTGGGGTTCTTTTTTATAAACGGGTGTGCATCAAGTATCAGCAGCAACGTAACCCGGTTTCATCAACTTCCACCAGCGAATGGCGATAGTATTGAGGTAGTCGCGTTGGATCCCACACAGCAACAGTCCATAGAATTTGCAACCTATGCACAAATGGTTGGAAAGAAGCTTGGGGACGTGGGTTATACACCGCCTGTAAACAACAGATCGCAGTATATAGCGGAAATTGGATACAGCATGGTTGCCTTTGGTGATACAGTGATTGAAAATCGATCCCCCGTCTCAGTAGGTGTAGGTGTCGGTAGTGGAAGCCGCCGGGGCACATCAATGGGGGTTGGCATTTCAACAGGATTTGGTTCTTCGAATACCGAGCCCCAATATGTCAGCCGACTAACCATGAATATTATTGACCTCACGACCGGCAACCGCCTGTATGAAGGACATGTGGAAAGCATAAATAGTGGACAAAGTCTGTCTCAAACCATGCCAATACTGATCAATGCCCTTTTTGAGAATTTTCCGGGTGAAAGCGGTACATCTAACACTGTAAAAGTCACCCCCTAATTCATCAGTATAAATTTATCGGAAAAATTAATGATTTCATCAAAAAAGTCACCTGAAAACTGTGATAGGCTATCTGCGAGCAACCCGTCTGTTGAAACATTGGACCTACTTATGGTCAGACGCTCGCTAACAGTTAAGGATATGACGGGCCCAGGCCCCAACAAAGATCAAATAGATCAACTTCTTATAATAGGATCCCGGGTGCCGGACCATAAAAAGCAGGTGCCATGGCGGTACCTTGTCATTAATGGTGATAGTCGCGCCAAACTTGGTAAAGTACTGAGACACGTTTTTGAAAAAAACAACCCTGAAACCGATATTAGCATCCTTGATTTTGAGGAAAACCGTTTCATGCGGGCCCCAGTCATTATAACTATTATTTCAACAGCTTCACCGGAAAATCCCAAAGTCCCGGAATGGGAACAAATCCTAAGTGCCGGTGCCGTATGTCAGAATATTTTGATTGCGGCTAACGCTATGGGATTTGCGGCGCAGTGGCTTTCAGAATGGTATGCTTATGATAAAGAAGTTCTCGCAGAACTGGGTATATCAGGGGATGAACGCATTGCTGGTTTCATTTATATCGGTAATGCGTGCAAAGACCCGTCAGAACGCGGACGGCCCGACATCAACCAGATAACGACTTTTATGTCCTAGGCTATTAATAAAAATCATGAACGACTATGACCATATTAATCTCCCGATCATTATCTGACAGGGGCATCGCAAGTGCAGACGAATTATAATGACGGTTACTAAAGAGCCGGACCGGATTCACGTTGAAACTTGCCTGCCCCATATTTGCGCAGCTTCGCAACTGATTTAAGGCGCACGCTTCATACCCGATTTTACTTAAAAACTGACCCGTAATTTCCCCAAAAATAGTAGTACAGCCAGTTCCTATTAGTCTCACCTGAAAATCGTCACGGTATTTTTCAAGCAGCATAATGAAAGGTAATATTTTCACAATATCAGACGGTTTAATATCCGCCCGCGAAGGAAATGACCGCTTTCCACGTAATTTATGCCAATAATTATAGAAGTCCAGCTGATGTCTGGATGTTAAATCACGAATTGAGAAATTCGCGATCTTTTCGGCCCGTTTGTGCATTTTACTTACCTAAACCCGATACGCTGTTACTACTGGAATAGATATAGCTTAAATGCTAACAAAGTATTTATAAATAATTCAAATAAAACTCTAATTTTATTAAATTAGCTGCTCTTTGGTCTTTAAAAAATTCAAGTCTGGATTGTCTTCTATCGCTTTATCAAGACGCCATGCATTTCGGGCAAGAAACACCGGAGATCCATTGTGATCTTCCGCCATATTGGCTTTGTTAGCATCGACAAATTTCTTTACCTTGATGGGATCATTACCTTCAACCCATCTTGCTGTATAGAGTGATGTAGATTCAAACCGGCATGGAACATCATATTCGGTTCTTATCCTGTCAGCCATTACTTCAAATTGAAGCATCCCAACCACGCCAACATACCATTCAGCACCTA
>JAUILB010000290.1 GCA_030432815.1 Alphaproteobacteria bacterium
TACCAAGCATCCCTGCTTTTTTAGCTTCATCAACAAGGATATGGGTCAGCAGATGATCAATCCCCGGATCAAGACCGGATTCATTAACCAGCGTAAGTCCTTTATCGATCGCTTCATCATTCAGCGCGATCATTTCTTCACTAAGATAACTTGAGGTGACCATATGGCAGTCTTCTGCGAGGGCAATTTTTGCAACCTGTACATGGAAAGTAGCCGGAAGCATTGAAACAATGATGTCACCTTTGTTTAAAGTATCACGGAAATTTTGTAATGATGCTTCATCACTTAAATTTAACTGACGAACATTCAAAGTTGCGCCTTCATTTACCTGATCAGCAAGTTCGTTGGCGTGATCAAGGCTCATGTCCCATACTGTTGCTTCGCCCCATTTGTTAGCAAGTGAAACAAGACCGGGCCCGGATGCGAGACCGGCTCCTATCCAATGAATTGCGGGTCTTTTGGTCGACATATAAATTCTCTTTTTTAGCTATTATTCATTCTGTTGACAGCTTCGTCAAATGCAGCTTTGGCGGATGTCCAGGGTTGTTCATTTTCACGATTATTCAGCACTTTCAGATGCGGTAGCATCAATTCTGCAAATTCTTCGCTGGATTCGCGGGGAAGCAAGGAGGGTAAATTATCAATTGCGATCAGATCAACTGATTTGTTTCCTTCGCCGAAAATTTCGATATAGGCCTTATCCCAGCTTGTTGGTTCGCTATAAATTGGAACCGGATTAAAATCACTGAAGGGATCGCAGCCAACATCTGTAACAATTGAAATACGTGTCCCTTCTTTAATATCCTGCTTGCGGATAAATGGTTCAGTTTTACTTTTAACGAAAGCGCAGTTGATCATTATGTCATGATCATTGACGGCGTCCCGGTCAATATTTATCGTATCCTTATGATCCCATTTGGTCACTTGGGCACCATGGCGTTCGTAAATCGCGGCGGCCCCGCTACCGCATCGTCCGCCAGCGCCAATAATTAACACTTTTGGTTTTTTAACTCCTTCGCCAATACTTGCAATTGTTTCATCAAGTATGTCAGCATCTTCAAATGGCTGAAGTGGTTTATCAAGATAGCTTTTCCCGGTCTGTTTGCTGAACCAGTGAAGTAGGGAAAGTGCAGCACCCATATAACCGGCCCGGTAGCCGAATGCCACATACCTCACACCATTTTCGCGGGTCATATATTCAATATCCAGAAGGTCCGCGCCGCCCTTTATAAAACGTGTTAATGTTTCTTTCCAGCCAGCCTGTTCTTTATATGCATGAGCAAAAAGAATATGTGGATTGGTAATTACGTCGGGCTCGTCCGGAAGTTCCTTAAGTCCCAGGATAAGCGTATTATCCATCGGTTGCATCCATCCACCAGCATCAACCATTTCACATCCGGCATTTTCATATTCGTTGTTTTTAATTATTCGGTTATCCGATCTTTCAACAACAACGCGATAGCCTGCGTTCATAAGTTCTTTCGCACCTTCTGCCAGAAGGGGGGTGCGGCGTTCTGTTGGGCGTGATTCACTGCGAAGCCAAATGGTCTTAATAACCGACGTGTTTTCCATAATAACTGTCCCGGTATACGTGTTTACTTGGCTTCAACTATTACTGCTTCTTGTTATATATGTAAAGCGCAGTAGAGGGGCATATATATTACTTTTTGTAATGATTATATGAGGGATTAATTTCCCTCATAATGCTCCTTGATATAACCGTTAAGTAATCTGACGCCATAGGCACGTGACCCTGGCGAAGATTTGGTCGGTGACGCAGCATCGGAATATGCGATCCCCGCAATATCAAGATGTACCCAGTTCGTTTCTTCACGTACAAAGCTGCCGATAAATGCCGCACCCGCGCTTGCTCCTGGTGCTGTGGGTCCGGAATTCATCACGTCCGCAACGTTATTCTGAATCGCCTTGAAATGATTTTCGTTAAGAGGCATTTGCCAAACTTCGTCACCGGTTTTTTTACCCATTTCAATAAAGCCAGGCACAAGATCCGGATGACGGGTAAAAAGTGCTGCATAATCACTGCCTAATGCCGCACGCGCAGAACCGGTCAATGTTGCGAGATTAACAAGAAATGGTGGGTTATATGTTGTATCACCGTAATAAATACCATCTGCAAGAACCAGACGTCCTTCTGCATCTGTTGATCTGATCTGGATAGTTTTTCCAGACATTGATGTTACAACATCGCCCGGACGTTGTGCGTTACCTCCGGGCATATTTTCCGCAAGTGCCGCAATGCCTACAGCATTCACTTTTGCGCTCCGACCGGCAAGGGCATGGATGGTACCGATGGCGCTAGCTGCACCCGACATATCGAACTTCATATCCCACATATTTGGCGGATTTTTTAGGCTTATGCCGCCTGTGTCAAATGTTATACCCTTACCAACCACGACGACCGGGTTATCACCAGCGTTTCCTCCCATATATTCAACAATCATCATACGTGGCGGGCGTACACTTCCACGGCCAACACCGTAAATTGCACCCATCCCCATTTCAATCATGTCATTTTCATCGAAAACTTTAATGGTAATGTTATCCATGCCGTCAAAATGTTCGGTCCATCGTTCAACAAAAGTTTCCGGATAAATTACGTTTGCCGGTTCGTTGGATATATCACGTGTGTACCACATGGCATCGGCAACCGGATCAAGCTCCGTATCAAAAATGACTGCTGCGTCTTCTCCTGTATTACTTACAATCGTAATTTCTTCCTGACTTTTACTGCTACCTTCCGATGTATAATATTTGTCAAAATAATAGCTGCCGAGTTTTGCGCCGTATGCAATGTTGGCGACACTATCAGCATCCACATCAAAAACCATTGCGGGCGTATTTTTAAACGCACTTACGGCTTTTTGTACTGCATTCCCGCCAATATTTTGCCATTTAAGAGGTTCCATTGACGTCCCTTTTTCGCCAAGGCCGACAAGCATAATCTGATTATATCCAGACCCCATAGGCGCGGGTATTACCTGTGTATTCATGGCACTGCCCATGAACCCTATGGTTTCAATTGCGTGAGACAGACCGCCATTGCTGGCATTGTTTATGGCGCTGCCGAAACTTCCAAGTTCGCCATTTTCAAAAACACCCAACACCAGTGCACCATTATCCGGCACATCATCAGTAAAATTTATACTGGTTTGTGCCATGCTCATTGATGAAAGTGCAACACTGATTGCGAATGATTTAAACAATAGACGTGAATTATGCATTATATTCTCCCATGATTTTGATGGGCGAAATCATTACGTAATATTTACCGGGGGTCAAGATCAATCGGTACTATAAAAGCGACATCACACCCGCAGTAGGCTTGCAGAAATATATTGAAGGGGTGATCCCCGTTTTTGCCTTATAATTATCCTGAATGGCCGCGCGTGTGGGGACAATCAGTGATGGAGGCACCAAAGCAACAACGCAGCCACCAAATCCACCACCTGTCATGCGAACACCGCCATTGCTTCCAAGCACACAATCAATTATATCCACCAGAAAATCAATTTCCATGACTGTAATCTGATAATCATCGCGCATTGAAATGTGGCTTTCCTTCATCAGAGCGGACAGACGTGCGTAATCACACCTGTTTAAGGCATCAATGGTATCAAGTACGCGTTTATTTTCTGAAATAACATGTTGGGCACGGTGTGCTATAAGGTCTGGTAACCGGGATTTATTTGTCGCAAATTTTTCAGTTGTTATGTCCCTTAGTGAAGAAATTTCGAGTAACTCAACGGCTTGTTCGCATTCACGTCTCCGGTCATTGTAACTGCTTTGGGCCAGTTCACGTTTAATATTGGAATTAACAATCATTATGGATAATTCCGGCGGT